>CAISKC010000557.1 GCA_903885895.1 uncultured Legionella sp. | reverse complement strand
CGCCTCCTCAGCACGAACGGACCGGAGGAGATTTAAACATTTTTTCTAAATCGGTCAACCAACATTAGAGTTTTATCACCATACATTTTGGTTGAAATTTGGATAGATACCTCAGAACGACGTGCCCACCAGTTCGAAGAAATAATCACCCCTGAAGCAGAGTTTTAAATTATTTCTTCGAACTGGTGGGCACGCTGCGCTTTGTCCACCCTACATTTATATTGATTTTCTATCAAAAAATTATGAGGGGATCACTCAGGTCTCGAAGCCTAGGATTGTGCCTAGGCTTCAAGACGATGCGTATTACGTCTTACTCTACTCAACAGCAGTGCAAGCCTCTTACTTTCTAGTACCACCAATACCCATTCCAGTTGCTGAGGCATCTGGCTCATTGAGTCTTTGCTTCAATGTGTTATCAGCCGTTTGAGCATTTGCAGCTGGTTTTGAACTCTTTCCATAAAAGCAACAACATAGAGTAGACCAAAATCCATCACTGTTGTTTTCTTCAACGCGGTCAGCTGAGCGAGAGATGGCGCCATAATGGGTAGAAGTTTGAGTCTGCGGAGTGTTGCTAAGATTTGAGGAAGCAGGCTGCGAATCAACTTGAAGTACTGCAGATGCTCTGCCATTGCCTAGAAGAGGATTTCTCACGGTGTCTTCTGTGGTACCGCGGTCAATTCGTTGCGGAACGGGCGAAGTTGCAGGAGGTATGACTGCAGACATCTCATTAATACGTTTTAGCAAACCTTGCGTTGCAGTAATAGCTGGATGGTTGCTATCCTCAGGATAAACTGCTTGCTTCATGATTAAAGCTAGAGACAAAGATGCTTTGGCTGAAGCAATATCATTATCTGCCAAATATATTTCACCCATACGGTGATGGATATCTGCTACATCTTGGTGTGCGCTGGCATAGACTAGCGCATAAGATTCTAAAGCTTGTTGCAAACTAGAGATGGCATATTTATTGTTACGTTGCGCTTGATATGATTGTCCCAATTTATTCAAGAGTATGGCAATTTTCAATGCGTGAACGCTGTCATCATCATTTTCCAGCATACGGAGTATGGTCAATGCCTGGTTAAAGTCGCTGGTTGCCTGTAAATGTTCGTTTTGTGTTTGATGGATCAAGCCTAAATGCAAGTATATGTCGGCAACGTCAAGACTTTGAGTGTGTGTGCCATACGCTGTTAACGCTTGATCGAAGCAGCTGCTTGCATATTCAAGATTACCTTGGGCAAGATGAACGCCACCTAAGTGGTGAAGTACATGAGCAGCGTCGAAGTCAATTTCGCTGTCGTTAAGTTTTCTATATAGGGTCAAAGATCGATTAAAATCAATGATTGCTTGTGCCAAGTTAGTTTGTGCCTGGTGAATCAGACCCAAATGATCATATATTTCAGCAACGTCATGAGTTTCTTCGTTTTGTCCGAGGATAGTCAGAGCGGCTATGAATTCATCGTGTGCCAGAGCATATTCTCCTCGTTCCCAATACACGACACCTAGATGACGGTGTATCTGTGCAACGCTGTCATCGGCTTTGTCTAGAGTCTGACTGATAGTCAATGCTACTTTGAAAGACTCTATCGCTTGGATATAGTTTTTTTGTGCTTGTCGGAGTAGGCCAATATGATAATGTGTTTCCGCATGCTCAGGCGCTACTTTTTCTCCGTCCAGAGTTTCTAGAGCTTGCTCTAAAGAGCTGTCTGCATAGTCAGCGTTACCTGCGGCGAGATAAACAACGCTTAATTGATTGAGTACGTGGATACTGTTTGTGTCATCACCCAGTATGCGATACATGGTGAGTGCTTTGTTCAAATACTCTATTGCTGGCTGTTGTTCATCTTGTTTTTGATAGGCCTTGCCTAAGAGATAGAAAATTCTAGCGGTATCAGGGCTTGCGTTATTTTGGTCTAATTTTTGAAGTGCTTGTAATAATTTGTCCGCTGTCATTCTGCTGACAGATATCAAGGTGGAACCTGTCGAGCGGTGACCAGATGTTGTTTTATGACTGTCTGGTGTAGTCATGATCTCAGCTGAAAGATTTGTGTACATCTCTTCTTCTTGTGTGTTCATTGTTTGTAATATTCCTGTGCTGTTGTTGAAATGAAAAGGGGTAGTGTACTACGAACTTAATTCGAGCTCAAAATTTTTACATGAATAAATTTAAAGAGCACGTTGGTAATTTGATGGCTTTATTTTTGCAGACAATATTGTAACAGACTTTGCTTGCATCACTAGCATGCTTCTATGTTCAAAGAAGGAAAAATCAAAAAAAATCAGCATGCTACAAAGATTATTTTTATAAAAACACTTGATTATGATCTGATAAATGATTAACGTGGGCCCTTTCAAAATTAATATGTGATATCAATAAAAAAAGAGGTAAATATGGCCGGAAAACATAAAATAGCGATTATTGGTCCTTCTATGTCTGGAAAAACACAACTGCATGGTCGGCTGATTGGTAAGACTAACTTTTCCGAGAAGCATTTAAAAAGAGCGGGCGATCAGATTGGTGGAAAAGTTGTTCAATATTGGGATTTCCGGCCGGATGCATCGTTAGAAGCTATTAGTTCTGAGCTTAAAACGGCTCATAAAATTTGCTTGGTTTTTAATGCGACAGATTCGAATTGGATGCAGAAATTAAATGAATATTTACGTACGACTGAGTTAGATATTCCGGTAACGACGCCGATTATTTTGGTTGGAACGCACGCTGATCAACTCTCAGAGCAGCAGCAAACTGAGCTTGCAATCACGGCCTCAGAGTATGCGAAAGACAGATTGCGTGGTGCAGTATATATGCTGGTTTCTGCACAAAATGATTTTAATATCCCTACATTATCTGAAGTTGTTAAGAAAGATTTGCCTAATTTAGATGTCGTAGCAGACGGATTCATAGCAACAGGTGGCCAGCATACCAGGAGATTGTCACTTACTAAAAACTTGTTAAGGTTGGCTCAGGATGAGGAGCTGGATGCAGATCAGCTCGTTGACCTTATTGCGATAGCAGCTGAAGTAGGTGATCAACCAGCGGTTGAAAGATTGGGCACCCGATTGTTTTCCCGAAATGGAACGCCGCTTAGAATTGGTAGGTCTTCTCAGAATGAGCCATCCGACTTTTCGAGACGCTTAGATTTTACTTATGATACACCCGTACAAAGCAGAAGACCGTCATTTGACAATAACTCTCAAAGATCACCCTCTGTTGCTGCTGTACCGCCTGCACCACAATCTAACGCCACTTACCTCTCATTTGCGCTCCGTCTTGCTGGCATTGGGTTGATGCTTGCAGCGATTACTGGACTTGTCTATTTGGCGCTGGTCGCTGCTAGTCTTCTCAGTGCGACGGCATTAACAACGGCGGTTAATAGCATTGTGGTCACAGTGGGTGGGTTATTAGGTATGGCGACACCAGCGGCGGCATTTAGTGCTGCATGTGCTGCACTGGGTGTGAGTACGGTAGTAGGATCTAATTTGCTTGCGGCGAGTGCGGGTCTTGTGACGTTTGCGACTGGGTATGGTCTGAATCGTTGGGGCCAACCAACCGTGGCGGCTGCGGCTATTCCTGAAAATGCTGTGCCACAATCACTGGCAAGCTCGATGTTTTCTTTTGCGCTGCGCATGGTCGGTTTGACAATTATGCTGGCTGCGCTGGCAAATTTGGTTTATTTGCTTTTGATTGTGACCAATGTATTGAGTGCGGTGGCGTTGGCCAGTGCTATGAATTATGTTCTAGTGACGGCAGGTGGCGTATTGGGTTTCAGTGCACCAGCTGTAGCATTTGGCAATGCGTGTGCTTCATGGGGTATCAGCACGACAACTGCAACGACTGCGATTTCTGCAGCCAGCAGTATGTTGGTAGGCTTAGCGGGTTATGGCGTATTTCGCAGTGGCAAACCAGCCGCAGCGGAAACAGTCCCCCCAATTACTGCAAATAGAGATGCTGTTATTCCGTTTACGCCTGAGCGTAGATAAATAAGAGGGATTCCTTCTCCCAATATTGGGAGAAGGTGCCCGAAGGGGTACAAACCGGGTACACTCTTTACACATTAAACCGGGCACATGGTTTACACTTTTAAAAAAATAAGGTGGAGCTATGAGCATGGTATGGCAAGAGACAAAGGTATTCGAAGAAAAATTGATGTTCATTAATGATTGG
>CAISKC010000556.1 GCA_903885895.1 uncultured Legionella sp. | reverse complement strand
CGTAGTCTTATTTATAGTACTATCCACATTATTACCTATTTTTTCAATGGAACAATTAGTAACTTAGGAGATAAATCAATGAAGCAACGTGGGTTTTCGTTAATTGAAATCATGGTGGTAGTCGTTATTCTTGGAATTTTAGCCGCTTTGGTCGTTCCAAAAATTATCAACAGACCAGAAGAAGCGCGTAAAGTCAAAGCGAAACAAGATGTTCTGTCCACTCAAAACGCTTTAGATTTATATAAATTGGATAATGGGTTTTATCCTTCGACAGAGCAAGGTTTAATGGCTTTGGTCACCAAACCCACTACGTCCCCCACCCCTCTAAACTGGAATTCTTATCTCAAAGAACTCCCTAAAGATCCCTGGGGACAACCTTATAATTACTTGAATCCAGGTCAACATGGTGATGTGGATGTTTACACAAATGGACCGGGCGGACAATCAGCCGGTGAGGATGCAACAATTGGTAATTGGACAAACAACTGACGCAACTGCTCGAGGTCCACTCTTGACACTTTTTGAACGCTCAGATTTGAGTACGAATCATACGAGAGGCTTGTCGACAAAGCGAAGCATACATCAGTATCTGGCATTTCTACCTTCATGGGGACAAGCTTTGAGACAAGCTTTCCCCTTGAGATGGCCTAAATATGGCCGATCCCTAATACGCAGTAAGCAACAGGGATTTACTTTAATTGAAATTTTAGTTGTCATGCTGATCATCAGCATCACATTTGGTTTTGCTATGCTAGCATTTGGCGATTTTGGAGAAAGTCGTAAAATCCGAACCGCTGCGGAAGCTTTTGCGCAATTTGTAGAATTAGTCCATGAGGAAGCATTACTTGAATCCAGTACCTTACAAATTCAATTAACGCATACAGGCTATTCAGCTCAACGTATGAATGCCAAACATCACTGGCAACCCTTACATGCCTCGCACAATCATCCGCCTGCTTTACCAGCAAAAACTAAAATCACGGTGGCTTATGGCAGCAAAAAACCTGATCAATTAGTCATTATTATGAGTGGTAGTGGCGATATGACCCCTTTTAAAGTATATTTCGGCTCGGCAAAGCAAGCGCATCTCGCTACTGTCAGCGGCAATGAAAATGGCTTAATTGTCTTTAATGATACGGATACCCGCTAATATGACTTGTTACCGACGTCCTAAAACCCCATACACGGGTTTTACTCTCATTGAAGTGTTACTAGCATTGGCAATTTTGGCCATTGGCTTAACCTGTTTATTAAAAACCAATGCTCAAAATATTCAATATGCTAGTCGACTCAAAGAAAAATCCCTTGAACATCTGATAGCACTGTCCGCGCTAGCTGACATCCAAAGCAATGCCGTCAGTATGCCTATGAATGCAGAAAGCACCCACACGACTCGATTAGTCGGCATGACATGGTACTGGCGTGGCAAAATTTCGCGCACACCCATTCGCAGCATGCAACAAATCTCCGTCACTGTGAGTCCACATAAAACCGGACCTTTTACCAATCGCACGATTGGTTATCGATACGCACCATGAAACAACGCGGTTTTACCTTAATCGAAATCATCGTAGCACTGGCAGTATTTGCCGTCATTGCAAGCATCACTTCTTATGTCTTGGCACAATCCTTCGATATCAATAAACGCCTCAAACAACAATCGATACAACGACATCAACTAGATCTCGCTTTACTGTTGCTACGCCGTGAAACCGAACAAATTATCAATCGTCCAGTCAGAGGTAATGAGCAATCCTTAATCCCTGCCCTGGTCGCGCATGCAGATGGTGTTGAATTTACCCGTTGCGGTGATGTGAATCCCGATGCTGCAGCACACCGCTCCACCTTAAAGCGTGTGGCTTATCTATGCTATGGCCATAAATTAATTCGACGCACCTGGCCATTGTTAGATTCACCTGACAGAAGGCAGTTTCACGATCAAACCGTCTTTGATCAAGTCTCTGCATGTGGTTTTACTTATATGGATGCCAAGCACCAACCCCATTCAGAATGGAAAATGCGATCCAGAGACAAAAGCAATCAAATTGCCCCATTACCCACGAGCATCGTGCTCCATATAACGTTAGATAAATGGGGGGCACTAGACGTTGTTTTACCGCTCTCAACGGGGTTTTATGCTTAATATATTTATCAAGAAAAGGAGCTCAACACTCGGTGAAAAACATACCCATAAAGGCAGTGCATTATTAACCGCCTTATTTATTATCACCCTGATCTCTATTATCGCTACGGCTATCAGTGTCCGAATCAGAAATGACATCCAAACTATTCATTTAGTCGAAACGTCAGATCAACTTTATCTAGCCTCGCAAGCTATCGGTATTTGGGCCATCGATCGCATCACCGATCCTAAGCAAGAACTTGGAAAAAGCTCAGAAAAAGATGGGTCCATTTTGATTTTTCCAAAAAATTAAGCCATATATACCCCAATATCACTATTTCAGGAGAATTATTTGATTTGCAAGGCCGCTTTAATGTCAATACCCTGATGAATGAGCAATATCAACCTATTTTTTATGGTTTATTAGAGAAATTAGGCATAGGCAAAACATCTCAAGAACGAAAAGAACTCATGGATTCGGTTACTTATTGGATACACCCCTCCCAAATGCTGAGTACTCATGATGAATGGCATGACAAATACGCACGCCAAAAACCCGTGTATTTTCCTAGCCAAATGCCCATGTATCATAGCTCAGAACTGCGCTTGGTCTATGGTATGTCAGCTAAATATTATCAGGTATTGATCCCATGGGTCACGGCCCTACCTGAAGCAACTGCCATCAATCTGAATACCGCACCTGCTATCCTATTAAGCGTCCTGGGCACCAGCATAAATGGCAATGATCTCAAACATATTCTGCAAGTCCGCAGCTCAAAACCCTTTAAAAACACGCAAGAAATTGCACCTATTATTGCGCAATATCACATTCCCAACGAACTGCTAACAGTAGAAAGCGCTTATTTCCTTGCAGTTGCCACAGTCAAATCCGCAGATATCAGTATGCAAGTGTTTATCACGCTCAAACGCCAAAAAGACAAATCCGGACTATGGCATGCAAGCATCCTAACCCAATCTATTAATACCATGTAGGTTGGGCCATTCGGCCTGAGGGATTGACTCGTTTTTAAGGAAAATAGTTATAGAAGACAAAGGCTTATTTTAAAAAAATAATGTACTTGAATAGCAAGACATGATCAAATTGGTTTTTCTGAAGAATCAAT
>CAISKC010000555.1 GCA_903885895.1 uncultured Legionella sp. | reverse complement strand
TGACTATCTCGAAGCAAAAGATCCGTATGGACGGACGCCATTGTGGGGCGCCGAGGTCAAAAAACAATTATTTATAAAGCTCCGACAAGATTTGGAGCCATTGCAAGGCGAAGAATTTATTAGTAAATTATCAAGATACGTTACAGATTTGCAACAAAATGAGCTCATTGACCAACCCCGTTGGCCAAATCTTAAATTAGACAATATGTTTCACTTGTTCAAATCGATTCTTTCTAATAAAACAGGCTACTCAGACAACGCCAATAAACCTGAACACCAATCCAAAACCCTCAAATAGGAGATGGCTTAACTGACATGCTGATATAACACAATAACCATCATCACGATACTTAGCACGATGCTGGAAGCGCTATACACACCATTTTTTGCACCATTGAATTCTTCCATCCTGCCTGCTCCCCCAATAAAAGACATCGCTTGCGACATCGGGGCTTGACTCAGCAATTTTTTGTTGGACAACTCAGGGAGAACTTTTAGCAAACTAGGGATCAGATGTGCGCCAAATTGCTTACAATCATGTGGCGTCCAATCCCGCGTTGTAGGTTTTTCATCGATTTTTTTATCGCTTACGATCTCTTTGTTCGGCATTTCTACTGTGAAAGACAAACAATTTAATCGCTCCGCAAAAAAATTTTTAGCAATGTTTTTATCCGACTGTCCTAAATAACTAGGCGCATAACAAGACTTTTCTTGTAAGCAATCACTTTCCACCCTATAAGCATCCAAAAATG
Source organism: uncultured Legionella sp. (assembly GCA_903885895.1). Classification (GTDB taxonomy): domain Bacteria; phylum Pseudomonadota; class Gammaproteobacteria; order Legionellales; family Legionellaceae. The sequence goes on along the minus strand of CAISKC010000555.1, from coordinate 8,803 downwards.
ACTTTTCTAGAGCGAACATATCTGGGGCTGGCGCGCAACGAACATCTCGACCATTAAGAAAAACATAGGGATGTGTTTCATCCCCATGCACATCAAGCATAGCCGCAATACCCTTCTGTAAAATCGCTTTTCGCACATAATATACTTCGGGTGCCGTAAACTGGTTATCGGTGATATCCCATTGCCGATTTAAATCTTTCCCCAAAGCATTCGTGCGTAAATTACCATGATAACTACCATCTGGATTCATATTTGGCACAATGTATAAGACCGCATTGGCAAAGAGTGCCGATAAATCATCGCCTGATGCTAAGCGATCGATGAGACCCTCTACATACCATTCTGCCATAGTTTCACCAGGGTGTTGTCTTGCAATCACCCAAATGTTTTTTTTATCTGCCCCTGGCGTTCCTAACGTTAACAAAGTCAGATCACGTCCTTCCACTGATTTTCCAAGGCTGGTAACCGTACAATTAGGGATGGAACGTGCTTTTTCAATCAGTTTCAGATGCCGTGCATAAGCGTACGGAGGAAAGAACGCAATGGCCATCCTATCACTCGTCAATTGACCTTGTATCGTCAATACGCCACTATCGTGCTCAAACGTGGTATCAAGCCGCGACCAGTGCTCTCCATCTGCTGAGGCTGTTGCGCGATACGCTACCCCAAAATCGAGCCATCCTGGATAGGAAGCGCCTCCTGCATTATCGATTTTTATAACAAAGGATTCGTGTTCAGTGCCTTCCACCTTAAAATAAAACCATTGATAATAATGTGCATGATTATCAGGTCGAATTTTCAAATGGATATCTTGCGAGTTGTCTGTATTGATGACTTCAATATTACCACTATCTTGTGGAGCGCTAACGAACATGCTTCATTCCAGAATACAATCCCTACCTGTGGTCATGCGCAATATGATCAATGACAAAATGCGTGAGTTTTGTTGTCAAGCGCCGTGTAGCCTGATTAGCAGCCATCACACCCCCCACTGGGTTATCGCTGGGGCAAGGTAAATCTTCATAAATATAGTCTGCTGCAACCAAACGATTATCATCGTTATGTATCAACACGACTTGCATCACCAATTGTATGTGGCTGGGTTTGACTAAGAAGTTCTGCTGCAATCGAATCACATTGGATTCAAGTCGGTACTCGGTTTTACCCATATTGGGTTCCAATATAACGGCATAGAAATAATGACTTGACTCCAAACTACGAATCATCAATGGCATCAACATCACTGACGGCGAACTCATCCAAGCATTATTAGCAAATGAGTTGACTTGATACGGTTTAGTAACATACCACATTCTATCTGTATCATATCCCGCGACAGCTTTCGGTTGCATCACCAAAATAGATACATGCGGTTGGGCAGAGGCAACAGGCGCAACGTTACCAGACTCTAACAATTGATAACGAGTACGCTCCCCCGATGAAGAACTTGTGCAAGCACACAATATCCCGGCCATCACAAGCCAGACTCCTATATTTCGCCATACGACTAATCTCGGATAATGATTCCTAACTGTAAAACATCGTGTCATCACATTCATTCCCCAGGACCTTTTTTAAGTGGGGTGCCACCCCAAAGTAACATGGTTGGATTGCGCTGTAATTCAGCACTTAATTCTGTAAAATTCCCTGTCGCGCCACTTAACTGGTGCAATAAAGCGACCGTTGGCGGCAGCGTTAACTGTAAAATATTATTAAACACCTCTTCGCCCGACGTCATCGTATTACCAAACTGTTTACTAGCCACCGCCACCTCGCGAACGCTCGATCTCAACTCAGCTGTCAATTTCGGCAGTTCTTGTAACGCATCACTGAGAGCTTGATCATTTGTAGCCACTATCTTAGAGACTTCTTGAAAATTTCTCAAAATATTTTTGAAATTGTCAGCATTTTCTTTTGACAGAAACACTTTCATGTTTTTGCTCAATTCATTCACCGCTATTTCAATAGTACTTAAAAAAGAAGGCTTATATGGAATAACAGGATAAGGTTCACCAGGCTTAGCTTTTAAGGGGGTGAGATCAGAAGACGTCACCGATAATCCCAGAATCGTCGTCCCTGTGATACCTTGCGGAATTAAATTAGCCACCGTACTAACCGTAATCGGCGTCCCATCTTCAATCTCCAACATTAATTTTACCAACTGAGGGTTTTCGCTCAAAGTCACACTACTTACCAGGCCCACTTTTACGCCATTATATTTTACCAAAGAACCTTCACTTAACCCTGTAACCGCTTCTTCCATATAAACAACATAATCATGATAAGACTTACGATCAAAACCTTCTGATAACCATAATGCAGCCGTAATGAAACCAAATAATAACAGCACTACAGCAATGCCTACGATGGTGTAATTGGTTTTAGATTCCAATGCAACGCTCCCAGTTCTTTTTAACTCTATTGGTTACTAAAATAATCCACGATCAACGGATGAGGATTCCGCATCAATTTATCAATAGGTGCGATATCTAAGACTTTGCCCTCTCCTAAAAAGGCTACGCGGTCCGTTGTTCGTTTTAGTGATTCAATGTCATGACTCACAATCACGACTGTCAGATTTAAAACATCTCGTAAAAACAATAATAAATGGTCAAACTGTTTAGCGCTCAGAGGATCTAAGCCTGAGGTAGGTTCGTCCAAAAACAACAACTCAGGATCCAATGCAATGGCGCGAGCCGCAGCAGCACGTCTTTGCATCCCACCACTTAGTTCTGACGGCAATTTCGCTGCCGCATCTTCCGGCAAGCCAACCAATGCAATTTTTAAAAAAGCCAATTCCTGAGTCATCTTTTCACTCAAACAACTCAATTCTTGGATGGGATACATCACATTTTCCAACACAGTCATTGCTGAAAATAAAGCACTCTGTTGGAATAACACCCCCCATCGATGACGGATTTTATTCGCTTCATCGTCATGTAAGTGCAGAATATTTTTACCAAAAATGCGGATTTCACCAGCACTCGGCTGCAACAACATTAATAAACTACGCAATATCGTTGTTTTTCCGCTCCCACTCCCTCCGATGATGGCAAAAATTTCACCTTGATTCACGGTAAAATTCACATCTGAGTGAACACATTGTCCGCCCAAGTGGTTTTTTAGCCCCACCACTTCAATAATTGGCTCAGTCATTCATAATCCTTGCCAACTATAAATAACAGAATAAATAGCGTCCGCAACAATAATTAAGGACAAAGCCTGCACAACCGAGCGTGTAGTTTGACTCCCGACACTATCCGCACTATGCCCAACCTGAAATCCTTGAAAACACCCCACCAAAGCAATCAAAACTGAAAAAGCCGGTGCTTTATATAAGCCTAACATCATTTGTTTAAAACCAACAGAATCTTGCAAATGGTATAAAAAATCGTGATACCCGACATCCATTTGATATTTTGACATAACCATCGATCCTAATATAGCAAAAAAATCGGACCAAAAAATTAGCAATGGAAACATAATAGACAAACCAATCACTTTGGGAAGCACCAATAATTCGGTTGACGATAAGCCCATGGTACTTAAAACATCCAGTTCTTCATTGAGTTTCATACTGCCTATCTGGGCCGTAAAGGCCGATCCTGTGCGTCCCGCAACAATAATCGCCGTGATCAGAGGACCAAATTCCCGAAAAATAGCCATCCCGGATAAATAAGCAATAAAAACATTCGCACCATAGGTTTCAAGTTGTAAGCCCATTTGATACGCCAACACCACACCTATTAAAAATGACAACATAGCCAAAATAGGTAGCGCATACAAACCAGTTGATGCCATATTAGAAAAAATACTGTCCCATTGAATACGACTTTGGAAACGGAAAATCTTTAGGGTTTTCAGTGTGATATCACCAATCAAACCGAAAAGCCCGCTCGCTTGCCCAATTTTATGGATCGTCTCTTTCCCAATTTCATAAAAAACATGTGGTTTTTTGGGTCGTACAAATTTAAATTTTGTATTCACACGCTTTTTAGTCACCAACTCCAACAAATCTAATTGTTGCTTAGTGAATGCGACCAGCTTGATGTGATTACTCTGCTGGTCCAACATGTCCATATGTTGCATCAAAACCAATGCACCCGCACTATCCAAATGCTCCAAGGATTTGCCGTTAATCGTAATATCCTGAGATTTAGGCAACGCAGACGTCATAGTGAGCTGCTCTAATATTTCTTTCAGATATAATGCCGACCAACTACCTAAGCATTGATAGCAATTGTGTGTCGTGTCAAAAACCAATTGTGCGGAAGAATTCATAGCCTTTCAGATTGTTGCAATCCTTCATAGCATCTTAACTGAAAGTAGGGTCTGTTGACAATTCGGCTGTATCTATGGTCTAGCTTGATAAATTTATGTTAATATCGTAAGTTTATGATCTGATTTCTGAGACTTGATTCCTATGAGCAGCGACTTTAAACAGTTTGAGCAACGTAAACAAGATCACATTACCCTCGCCATGTCCCCAGCCAATCAAGCTACAGAAGGCTCTATCCTGGATCAAATGACTTTCTGGCATGAGGCCTTACCGAATCTAAATTTTGCAGATCTTGATATCACATCAATACGTTTTGGTGAAACGGTACCCAATCCATTCATGATTAGCTCTATGACAGCAGGGCATCAAGGCGCGATCACCATCAATACCAATTTACTGGCTGCAGCCAATGAACGGCACTGGGCAATGGGGGTTGGATCTCAACGACGCGAACTAGACGATCCGGATGAATCACTCATTTGGCGCAGTTTGAGACAAAGGTTTCCTCACGTAACATTATTCAGTAATTTAGGCATTGCTCAGCTCATTACTTCACCTTTAGACGATATACAACGAATCACAGACGCCCTTACCGCTCGCGCTTTGATCATTCATTGCAATCCATTACAAGAAGCGTTGCAACCAGAAGGCACGCCAGAATTCAAAGGATGCTGGAAAGCTCTTGAGGAAGCCGTTAAAAAATTAGAGTTGCCCATCATTGTCAAAGAAACAGGCTGTGGATTTGCACCCGCCACATTAAAACGCTTACATGAGATCGGCGTTCACGCGGTCGATGTCAGCGGCTTGGGAGGAACGCATTGGGGTCGCATTGAAGGTCACCGTGCACCCACCGATTCACATGCACGTCGCGCTGCGCAAGTTTTTGGCAACTGGGGCATGGGCACCGTCCAAAGCATCCAATTTGCACAAGCACTATCCCCTTCTTATGAAATTTGGGGCTCAGGTGGTGTCAGACATGGATTAGATGCCGCAAAACTTATTGCGTTAGGCGCTACGACGGTCGGATTTGCTAAGAATATGCTCGGCGCAGCATTACAGTCCAGCGATGCGGTGGTCAAAGAAATGGCCGCTATAGAATATGAGTTAAAACTTGCTTTGTTCTGCACAGGAAGCCAAACGCTCAATGAACTTCAGGGGAAGTTATGTCCGACATCAAAATAGACGGCCTACTTTCAGGATTTTCAAAATTAAATCGCGAGGAGCGTTACGCACGCCTTATCGAAATGGGTGCCATCACGCTTGAAGAAGTGACTTATCTCCAAAACGGTGGACTCCAAGATTGTCATCTCGCTGAACACTTAATTGAAAATGTGATCGGTCATTTTCAAATTCCCCTCGGAGTCGCAACGAATTTTTGTATTGATGGGCAATCGCATATCATTCCGATGGCCGTTGAAGAAACCTCGATTATTGCAGCATTATCTAAAACTGCGAAATGGATCAAACAACAAGGCAGTATCACGACGACCATCCAGGGACAGGGCATTCTAGGTCAAATCCAATTAGCCAAAGTCAACGATTTTGAACGCTTTGAACGCTTAATTCTTGAAAACAAAACAGCGCTTATTCATGATGCGAATCAAAACGTTGCCGCCAATATGGTCAAGCGTGGCGGTGGGGTCCTCGATCTTCAAGTTCGACATCACCTCCGTGATGACGGAAAAAACATGGCCATTGTACATCTGACGTTGGAAAGTTGTGACGCCATGGGTGCCAATATCATCAATCAAGTCTTAGAATATTTAAAATCACCGATTGAAGCATTAACCGGTGAAAAGGTAACCATGTGTATTCTGTCTAATTTAAACGATCAAAAAATTACGCAAGCACGTGTGACATTATCAGGTGTAGACCCAGATTTAGGTCAAAAAATAGAAGAAGCTTCTTTCTTCGCAGAACAAGATCCTTATCGCGCGGCTACGCACAACAAAGGGGTCATGAACGGTATCGACCCTGTGGTGATTGCCACAGGCAATGACTGGCGAGCCATTGAAGCGGGGGTCCATTCGTACGCCGCGCGTTCTGGACGATATCAAGCCATTACTCGATGGCGCTATGCCGATCAAACTTTAATCGGCGAATTTGCCGCCCCATTGATCGTCGGCACAGTTGGTGGTGTGACCAGTCTGCACCCTACAGCTAAATTATGTTTGAATTTAATCCAAGCTGAGTCGTCCAATCATTTATCCAGAATTCTTGCAGCCGTTGGCTTGGTGCAAAATTTGGGGGCACTGACAGCATTATGCACCGACGGCATCATCCAAGGTCATATGCGTTTACATATATCTAATCTGTTACTAGTCGCAGGCGCAACGGCTCAAGAAGCACCTATTTTAAAAGAACAGGTTCAGCATCATTTAAGCAAACATAAAGTCATTAGTTTACATAATGTCACTGATTTGCTGGCACAAATTCGCGAGCAAGCTAATGCCTGACACTTGGTTTGTACCTGCAAAAACTTTTTTGGTCGGTGAATATGCCGCATTAAAAAGAAAGTCTGCGATACTACTGACCACATCTCCCTGTTTTGAGCTTCGTACAACCAAACAACCAGGATTACATGGCATACATCCCCATTCTCCGGCAGGACGTTGGTGGAGCGAATGTCAGACAAATGACGCTGGCTTTAGCTGGCATGATCCTTACCAAGGTTTAGGGGGGATGGGGGCTTCCAGTGCACAGTTTTTGGCGGTCTATCAAGCATGTGCCCATCTGCACAACCAATTGGTAGAGCCCGAACAGCTATTACAAGACTATCTCCAGATCACGACCACACAAACTGGCATCGCTCCAAGTGGCTATGATGTGCTCGCACAACAATCGCAAGGCTGCGTTTACTTAAATCGACAAACAAACGCTTATGAACAATATGCCTGGCCATTCACTGATTTAGGTTTTATTTTGCTGCATACCCATCATAAAATGGCCACGCATGAACATCTACAAGCATTAGTCTTAACAAAAGTCACAGACCATTTAAGCGATTTGGTTGAACAAGCCAAATCAGCTTTTCTCACTCAGTCCTCAGATGACTTACTCAAAGTAGTCCATGCTTATCATCAAGCTTTATATGAGCAAGGTTGGGTGACAGAACACAGCTTAAATCTTATCCAGCGTCTCTATCAAGAAACCCCTGCACTCGCCATCAAAGGTTGCGGTGCCATGGGCTCAGATGTACTATTGGTGTTGATGGCACAAACAGACGTGCCAACTCAAACTACGTTATTACAACAAGCGGGTTGGCATGTTTTGGCTAATCAGCGTTCTTTATATGATAGGTAGCATAAGATAATGCTACCTTTTAGAGCCAAATCTTGGCGAACTATCATCATCGCTGGAATCATCCGTGTCGATATCCGGCGTTTCTACGCGGAGCGGTGCCAGGCTTTCAGTCAGCTCATTTACAATGCGCAGTACCTCTGCATGCTCTGCTGAGCCGTCTACCTGACTCTGTGCCTGAATATGGGTACCCAGCCGGTCAGAAAAACCTTCACATAATTTTTCAAACCCAAGTTTTACTCTCGCTTCAAAGTCCATACCCATTTCTCGACTATCATCTATTTCCACAGTTAATCCATATAGATTATCAGCAAATGTTTTGATATTTTGTAGTAGTTCACTTGATTCAATCGCATCACAAAAAGGCGTAATAGTTGCCACAACCTTGTCAACTACGATCGACAAACCTCTCACCCTCTGTTCGATCTTACTGTCAACGCCCACCATTTCTTCTATATTCACAGCAGCTTCTTCAGACCCCTCGGTATGTTGATATCTATTACGCTGTCCGGAGAAAAAATCCACAATAATTTGTAACGCTCTGACTACCATTGCCACAAACCAATGACTATCTAATTGCTCACCTGCTTGGAGAGCTGGGGAAGTGACTGGGGCATGTCTTGCTAAATCTTCTGCAAACCGCGCTGCCGTCAACGTACTGATATACGTATCAAAGGGGATAGTTATCTTATTTGCAAAAGGCATATTGAGTTTTCGCGCTTTTATTTGATCCGCTTCTAATTTTTGATCGAGTGCAGGATTGCTAATTCGCGCTTCCAGTGAATCTTTTATTAATGTGCCCGGCATGAGTAACGCTGTTTTTTGGGCCTGTAAATCCATCAAATTTGCTAAGCAAGCACTAGCAATCGCTCTTAACATGACATCGTGGAACTGCGTACCCGTAAACAATTTTCTAACATCATCATATTTTTTAAAATCTGCGCGAATCTTCTCATTCAAGTCGGTCCCGTCCGCAACCAAAATTTGTTTTGCAAGCACATCGATTAAAGGCAATAGAACTTCATTGACAGGATCTTGAGATTGCATCACTGCGGTATATAATTGCTCTCTGGTGCTGGCATCCAACTTCACGCCATCTAATATACGATTTAATACAGAAGGATCCGTGTTTTTAGGTCAAGTCCAAATTTTGCTGTAAATTCCCATTTATCCGGCCCATCGAGTTAGTTATTTAATTAGCCATTTTGGTTATTTCAATCACAT
>CAISKC010000554.1 GCA_903885895.1 uncultured Legionella sp. | reverse complement strand
CTAAAATCTTCCATTTTTGGTCTATGATGATATTGGAAGGAGGAGAATATATATTATGTTCTACTAATTTTAATAAATTAAAAGCGTAGTGTTTTTTGAGCCCCACCCGGCGTTCAGAACGCGTATAGCCCTCTGAAGGATAGCATGGAGAAAGCTCTTGCATCACCTCAGCTTTTATTACATTGGAAAACAGGGCCCATGAAAATTTATCATGACTCACTAATGCGGAAGATAAAGCCCTTAGATCAATCATCATACCATACCATTTTTATATTGTTTCAGCGCATTTTGTTCCGTATTCTATAATAGGCTCCGAAAAACCACAAACAGATGTTTTATTTCTGAGGTATTGTATTTCTACAAATGTCTTTTCCTGCTCTAATGAAGAACTCCAAATAAAATTTGACATCTGCTCTTGATTCAGATAACCCTCCAAGTTAGGTTCATCTTCTTCATAATAAAAGGCCGTTCTAACACCACCTGGATTAATCAAAGTAACTTTAGAGCCAGGTAAATTATCAGACAGCTCATTAGCAAAATTCCGTACGAAAGTTGCTTTAGCCGCACATAGTCCGCAATAAATAGCTTCAAACTCGCGCATACGCCACGAAGAACAAGAGGAAATTGCTATAAAATGATAAGGTTTCGTTTGCTTCTGATGTAAATTACGCATAATTTTCAAAGGAAATCGATAATGTAAATCTATTAAAGTGTCTATTTCAGCATCTGTTGTTTTTGAAAATTCCTTATGTAAAAATACGCCTGTATTCCATACTATAAAATCAAAATTATCTTCAATTTTAGTCGTCACTTCATTAGATATATCTAGCGCATAATCTGTTTTTTCAGCTGGTAAAGCCTTAGATTCGCCGACACCACATTTACCAATAGAATAAGTTTTACTCGAAATACCGTATTGCTTCGAAGTCTTTTGTAAACTAAAACCTAAACCTTGCGTTGCAGTAATAATAATGGCTTTCTTCAATTGGGCCTCTCATTAAAAGTTACATTTACTATATCTGTTCTGATTCTAAAGACATCACATTTTTAATATTTAATAAGAATTTAGTGACAACCGTATCAATATCATGCGCATCTAATAAACTTTTTCTGTATCGAAATTGTAAGATAAAACTAGAATCATCTTCAACAACTCGAACAGTTAAATGTCTGCGAACCTCCAATGAAGGTTTCGGAGATAAAACCAATAGGGGTGTATCTCCAATCACATGCTTTTTTGTCTTTTTTTCATAATCAAATAACACATTAAAAAGGTCGGTGATAACGGGGTTTTGTACTTGAATCTCCCGTAAAATACACTCAATACTTACTGATTTGCTATAAACAAAGTTAATATTTTCTGAGGTTATTTTCAATAAATCAGAAAAACTGGTAATAGTTGAAAAATCGACTAACGAGACCGCTTGTTCACTTAGTGGCCCTATCATATTCGACCATAGCGCCTGTGACCGGCGAGAAAGATTAAACCCCACGGCAAACATTTCTTGCCGATATATATCAAATAATACTAATTTCAATATCGCTAATAAAAAAACAAATGGGGTAACGCGAAATTTTTTTATACAATATTTAATATCTGTCGCAATAGATGCAGGTAGCAATATTTCGGTAAAATTAGCACTAAGATCCGTTTCCGAAACATTTCCTAGATTAACGATCCAATTTCTTTTCATCATAATGTTAGATACTGTATTCAAATTATCCTGATAACTGTTCTGATTTTTATGTTCAATTTCATGTGCGATATAATCAAAAAATGAAGGTTTATCTTCATCCGCTACTAAGCTATCAAGATTAATGTTTTGATAATAAGTCAGTAAATCACGAAGAAGAAGAGCACCAGAGGTGGGATCTGAAATCAAATGATGTGTGTAAATAAATAACATGGCTTTATCTGATGAACAGTTCACCAATACCACTTTAAATAAGGGATCACTTTCCAGATTGACCAATTGGCTGTTTAAATGATTTTCTTGGTCATACAGCAACGCTTCTTGCTCATGTAAATTAAGGTGTGTCGCATCAATATATACAAACATATCATTTATTTTACGATCCACTAGCCCCATTTGATATTCGTCTTTCTTTTTTAAAATATTAATAGTCAATAACGGATTCGTTTTAAGTAAATAAGTAACAGCTATTTGCATACTATGTTGATCCATTGACTTTTTAAACTGTACAGGTACAACAATATTATTAATTGACAATGACCCCTTTGCCATCCTTAATAACCAGCGTTGATTATCACTTAACGGCCAGTTTTTAGGACTCAATTGCTGTTGTGTTCTAATTAAAATAGATGAGTGTTCTTCAATGTTTGTCATCTCTTGAAGATGACAAGAAAACGCTTCAATAGTAGGATAATCAAACAGAGAGGTAACGCTGAGCTCGAGTTGAAAATACGAATTAATTTCAGAAATCAAATCTAATGCAAGGAGAGAATCTCCTCCTAAGTCAAAAAAATGTTGATTGATCTCAACGTTACCTATTTTTAAAATTTTGCTCCATAAACCCGCAAGAATAGTATGTATAGGATCGGCCATAGTCTCATAATTACTCAGATCCTGCTGTACAGGAGCTCTCTCAAATATTGAAAGCAATGCCACTTTATCAATTTTCTCATGTGTTGTTCTTGGTAACTCATTTAAAAATATATAATGAGAAGGAATCATACTTGTTGGCAGAATTTTTTTTAAATATAATGTAATAACAAGAGGTTCCGGGGTTTTTATAGAATCTTTAGGTACTATAAAAGCAAGCAAATTAGTGACTATATTGTTTTGTTTGTATCCTAAAACAACAACGCTTTTAAATAAGCCATATGCTAATATCTTGTTTTCTATTTCAGAGGGTTCTATACGAAAGCCACGCAGTTTAATTTGATCATCTATCCTGCCTAGAAAAATCAAATTCCCATCAGGAAGACGTTTTGCAAGATCACCCGTCTTAAAATAGCGAACGGTACCTTGAGCATTAGTAATGAAAACAAATTTTTCATTTGTTAATTTAGAATTATTTAAATACCCTCTCCCCACGCCTGCGCCACCCAAATATAATTCACCCACCTCTCCCTCTAGAGATGGGCTTCTATTTTCATCCAATAATAATACATGCATATTACGAATAGGCTTTCCTATGGGTATTTCCTCACTTATAGTTATGGCATTACCTTCTGATCGCCAAAAACTGACATGAATACTTGCCTCAGTTGGGCCGTATACATTACAAAGATCGCACCAAGGTAACTTTTGTTTCAGTATTGTAAAGTCTAAGGGTTGCCACGCTTCGCCTCCTCCAATAATCAGTCGTAAACTAGTACATTCCTCAATTTTAGACTGATTTAGCAATACTCTAAACAAAGAAGGACCCGCATGAAAAACTTTAATATGATGCTCACGAATCATTTGAGAGAAATAATGAGGATCTTTTTCTGTCTCCGAAATAATAACCGAAGCACCTAACGATAAAGGCCAAAATAACATCCATACCGAAGGATCGAAACCCAAGGAAGTATTTAATAAAATATTATCATTCGGAGTTAATGAAAAGACATCACTCATTTGACTCACAGTATTAGTAGCATTGCGATGTTCTATCATCACACCCTTGGGTTGACCTGTAGTTCCCGAGGTATATATCACATAACACAAATCATCCTCTTTTATTGAAACAGAAGGAGGATACGATGAATCACTCTTTGAATAAATGCCCAATTGATCAACAAACACTATTGTTGTTTCATGTTGTAAAGACATCGACAATGTAGAATGGCTTAAAATCAAAGCTGCGCTTGAATCTAGAAGCATGTAATTTATACGATCTGATGGGTAATTGATATCCAAAGGAAGGTATGCAGCGCCAATTTTTAAAATTGCCAGCAAACTAATAATTTGATCAACACATGGATAAAAATAAATACCAATGATAGCGCCAGGTTGTATTCCTTGCGCAATTAGATAATTAGCCAATTGATTGGCCCGAGTATTTAACGAATGGTATGTTATATGTTGATCTTTATGTATCAGGGCAACCCGTGATGCCACAGTATCAGATAAAACGTATTGCTCAAAAGCACCGTGTAACAACTTTGAATGTTCCATACAGCATCCTACTTAAAAATAACGCCAAGGGCTTCATCTATCTCGCCATTCATTTTATCTTTTAATTCAACAGCCATGATATTCTCCATCAGCTGTTTTTCATTAGAGGCTCCCATGATAACCGAGCTCACAAAATTATTTGACAAACACCAGGCTAAAGCAAGTTGAGCACAGGTACATTGCAGGGATTCTGCAAGTTCTTTCATTCGGTCAACCATTGCAATCCGAGATTTAAAATCTGGCATAATCAAACGTTCTTGAGTTGCTAAACGAGAATCCTCAGGGATCCCTTTACTGTACTTTCCTGAAAGCAATCCAAAAGCAAGCGGACTGGAGGTAACGAGTCCCATACCGCGATTTTTACAAAGCAATAAATAATCATGCTCAACCTGTACACGATCAAAAAGGTTATAGACTGGTTGCTCCATGCTAGGCGGAATACAATGCATCTTTTCAGCCAGTTGATATGCCAATTCAATCTTTGCAGCTGGCCACTCTGAGGTTCCCCAATAAAGCGCGAAACCTTGCCTTACCAACGTATCCATTGCCAACACTGTCTCTTCTATAGGTGTATTTTCATCGGGACGATGGCAATATAGTAAATCAACATAGTCAACTTGCAACCGACGCAAAGAATTTTTTGCACCTTCGATGAGATGTTTACGAGATAATCCTGTATCATTTGGCCCGGATCCACCCCAAAACAATTTAGTAGTAATAACCAAAGACTCACGACGAAAATTTTTGAGAACTTCTCCCATTAAACACTCAGCCATCCCCTCGGCGTAGCGCTCTGCATTATCAAATAAATTAACACCCTGATCATAGGCTAGAAACATCATTTCAGTCGTTTTCTTAACGCTTAAATGTTTAGAAAACGTCAACCATGGACCCAATGATAATTCACTAACTTTGATACCTGCTTTACCTAATTGTCTATAGTGCATTATATCTCATTAAAATTAGCATTAAAAAACTCAATCTCATCCATTTAAGCAGCACAATATAGATTGAGACAACACACAAAAAAAGAGTATACTGATTTTTTTGTCCTAGAATAGCATGAAGTCTTAAATGATTAAAAATACTATTTTATTAGCTATGGAAACGTGAAAATGTCTTTTCAATTTACACATTTCTTAAAAGAATCACACAGTTCAATAGATAATCAAGAAAAAAAATGCTATGCACAATTAAGTAATTTCTCAAGCAATGAACTACTACACTCGCAATTAAACGACCTTACCCAACGTTTTTTTGCTGACAATGTAGCAGAAATAGCAAGATGTTATCCTTATCTCCTTACCGCACGTCATGAAATAGCTACACATTATAAAATAACTGCAGAAGAAATCTTATTAGCTCCCGGATCGGATTTCGCTATTAATCTATTGTTAATGGCTATGAAAACCCAACAATCTATCGTGCTATTGGACCCTGAATACTACAGCTATGCACGTTATGCCAAATTAAATGACTTTAGTATTGTACGCGCAAAATTAGATTTTTTAAATTTCAATCATGATTTTCCAGCATATGACAACCAACTCAATAACTTAGACCCAGCCATTGTTGTCTTAAGTAATCCCAGCGGCATTACTGGTCTTAAGTTGAACTTAGATGAAGTGAAGCGTATAGCCGAATGCTGCTATCGTAATAATCACCTATTAATCATAGATGAAGCCTATAGCGCATTTGAAGCCATTGATCATACTGCTTTTCTGCGTAATTTTGACAATATCATTATTCTAAAGTCATTTTCAAAATCACATGGCATTGCTGGATTGCGATTTGCGAGTGTTTTTACAAATAAAAAAATAATAGATTATCTGAGAAAAACCGGGTTAGAAAATGCCGTCAGTGGCATATCTATAGCTTATTTTTTATTTTTACTTCAAAACGACGATTTTATTAAAAAAATACATCGCGACATTATGTTTTCAAAAAAACAATTTAATAAGTTTATTAATCATGTGTTTCCAACATGGATTTTATTTCCAACTGCCACTCATTTCATAACGATTGACACTAGAAATGAATTACTTGCACAAGCAATTGTTGGTTTTTTATCTTCAAATAAAATAGCAATAAAAAATTTAGATAATGTTAGTGAGTTAAAAACATGTATTCGCATCACCATTGCTGAATCGCAATACATGCAACCTATCATGGTTCTTCTTCAAGAGTTTAAGGACAACCAAAGACAGTATTTCCTGGATTGTAATAGATGAATCTCGTCAATGAGCAGTCTAAACCACTCCCCAAAACTAACATCAAACAGCAAATGATAGTCATCCACTTGATTGTATTATTAACTTACCTAGGACTTGCCTTACCTTACCCCATTTTTCCTCTTTTATTTATTAGTAGCCCTCTTACGAGCCATCTGCTTGAGTACAGTTTTATTATTAGCATATACCCATTAGGGCAAGGTTTAGGTATGGTCCTATTTGGTTACTTATCAGATTTTTATGGAAGAAAACCTGTGCTGACATATACGCTACTTGGTACAGTACTGACCTTTATTGGCTCAGGTGTTTGTATCGCAACCCACCATTATGTTACTCTAATTATCATACGATTTTTCTGTGGTTTTTTTGAAGGTAACGTTGCAATAGCATTAGCCGCCATAAATGACTTGCACAAAAATTTAGAGACAAAAACAAAATGGTTTGGACGAATCAATATCGCACTAACAGCAGGATTTGTACTAGGTCCGTTTTTGGGGAGTCTTTTTTCTAACCGTGAGCTATGCGAGTACTTTAATTATAGCACGCCCTTTTTTGTGGCCAGTGCAATCAGTTTATTCACTTGTTTTTCGGTGGTATTGTTCTTTAAAGAAACCTATGTCATTGAAAAAAAGAAACCAAAATTAGGTTCTATTGTAAATATATTGGCATCAAGCACATTCAATCTTATATATTTTTTAAAAAAACCAGGGATTAACATTGTATTAATCAACAGCTTATTGGTTGCTATGTCAGTAGATATACTGTATCAATTTATACCTGTATTTCTTGTTAACCATTGGCATGCAAATTCAAGAACTTTAGCAATAGCTATCACTATACTGTGTACTGGAAAAATAGTAGGCAACGGCTGGTTGATTGGTTTGTTTAAT
>CAISKC010000553.1 GCA_903885895.1 uncultured Legionella sp. | reverse complement strand
CATCGTGCCAAGCATAAGAAAGAATTAGTCAGGTTCTTTAGCAAAAGCTTATCACCTGTGCGCCACGATACCGTGTTGCAAACTGAAGTAGCTAAGCCTGTGAAAACATTCATTAGCTCAAATGTGCCGGATACGTTTAAGGAATGGGCACATAAAACAGGTGAATCACTTGGCAAAAAAGCAGAAAAATCAGCCAACGCATGGCAAAAATTTAAGCAAAAGCCTTGTGAGAAAAACTGGTCAGCCAAGCATGCGATAAGGCACGGAACATTTGAAACGTTAAGTGCTTTGGGTACTGGAGTTGAGTATGTCAAAGCTTATGGTCGTAGAGGCTTGCGAGGAATGGGCATGGATGCCAACACCGCGCAAGATACGATGAGCGTACTTGATGGTTTAACAATGCTTGCCGGTGGCACCAAGGCAGTTACCGGTCTTGGCACTTTAAGCAAACAAACCTTGGTATCTGGCACAAAGCTCACTAAAAAACTAAGCGAGATGACTAAGGGTAGTGGACCTAGGATAAAAGCATACGTTAAGGATCAGTTTAATTATAAGGAGTTCTTTGCTGCTGAGCGGTTACGACTTGAAGGTGGTGGGCTTAATCTATCTAAGGCAGGTAAGTATTTTGATGCTGAGGATATGTTGCGGCCTAAGGGGGGTAATATCTTTGACAAAGAGTCCTTTATGCAGCATCCGCTAATGAAAGGAAAAATAGGGCCAGATCGTCAAATTGGTGGCTGTCAATTAGGTAGTATTTCTGAGCAACCGTTTAAACAGATTGGTAGTAAGCAGGTTAGTCAAAACGTTAATAGGGTGGTACAGAAGTCTGAGGTTGAAAGGGTAAACCTTGATAATCAGAAGAATCGCGAATACGTTTTATATAAACGGGAGTTACAGCGAGAACAGACCTTGCGTGATCAAATATTCGGTGTTGAAAAACAAAAATTGAGTAAAATTGAAGATCTGCAAGACATCGGGTTTAAAGGAAATCACCCTGAAAAACTAGAGCGTAATAATGCAACTGGTAGAATACAAGCCAGCACTGATTCACAGGATACCGCCTCGTATATTTATCGAAAACAAGTGCGCGAGTTTCAAAATGAAATAGACATTCGCGGGACTTCAACTACACAACGTATAAAAGCACCAGGACCTACACTGGAAACAGTGTTTGAAGATGGCTCGCGAGTTCTTCTGCGTGCCGAAAGTAAAACTGGAGTAGCTAAAGTCGAGATTACGGATACTTACCGCAACATTCGTGAAAAAATCACGCCTCTCTCTAATAATGGAGGGTTGAAATGAAATTAATCACAGAAACAGGTCCGAAAGGAACAGTGTTTGTTGATGCGATTAAATCACATATAGCACCAGATAGGTGCAAGTTATTAGAAATGATGGATTTTTTTGAAAAGGGAGAGTGGGGCAATACGGATTTGTCCGATGTAGGAGATCATATAGCACGCTTAATGAATAAACATTATAAACAAGTGCTTAATCTACAAGAGTCTGCATCAGTGAAACTGATTTACTATGATTATGATGCGACAAGCTATGATGGACTTGATTTAAAGGAATTTCGCGAAATTTTAGATTGGATGGTTTTGGATTTACTCACTTGTTGCGATCGCAGACCTATTTTCCCAGTTGAGATTCCAATGATTCGCGAATTTTTAGAAACTCCGCCTGGTCAAGAAAAAGAGGCTGTAGAAAAATGGCTAGCATATTGGGAGAAAGTTGACTTTGAATCACGTAAGGGGGTTGCACCTCTTTAACCTCTTGTTGGGCTAATGCTGCCATACGTGTAAAACACACATAGGACACAGCAAAAAAGCCTCATAACCCTTGCAGAAGCTAATTTTCTGCAAATCTATTTCAAGTGAGTCTGATAGGAAATTTCGAATTATCCAACCCAGACATGTGTAAACCCCCAGCACTTAAGCCACAACTGTTCTGACGAATGAGAATGATAAAATGAACATGATACCAGCTATAGAAAATGACCCTGCTATAAAGCAAAGTTTGGACACAGATAAGATGGAATCTGCAGAGTCTGTCAAAAAACCTAAACCTGAAGTTCCGCCTGTATTAAAGCTGTTATGCCAAAAATTTCCAAAGGATTTTGATCTCAAAGTACGAAAACCCTTGAAAATAGGCATATACCAGGACGTCTTAAAAGCTTTCGAGGACAATCCTGAAATCACACCCGAAAGTTTGGCTACGGCCATAAGGTATTATAGTAAAGGTTTTAGATACCAGATAAACATTATTATGGGGCTCCATCGGATTAATTTAGAGGGTGAAAATGTGAGCATTATTGAAGATCATGCTAGAATTTTAGCGGTAAATTTTTTAAAAAAATATGGTAATTATAACAACAAATTCGTTCCAGCCCCAGTAGATCCACCCAGGGGTAAATGAAGAAATAGATACTTGCCAAATAGCTAACGAATCTTGGCTTAGATGGCTATACTCCAGCACCTAAGCCAAAATCAATTCTTTGGTGTCATAGAGGCCGCTACAGCGGTTTTTCGTGACAGATGACAGTGACTAGCTAACCGCATCAATAATGCCATCAGGCACGTCTGTATGGAGGTTTTTATTTTGGTTCGTCGGCTTCTCTTGGCAAAAATCCCCAGGTGCTCATTATTGGGGTTGCATTTAGTGCTTTCATGCCATGGTATTCCACTATTTCACTGCAGTTCCCAGAGCAAACTACTCCAGACGTTCTGTAGCTTAGTCGATATGACCAGCATGACTTGGGGTGAGGCTCTATCCCTGTGTTTACGTCACGCCGATGATTTATGGGCGGGGGCCAGGTGGACTCTGTAGGCGGCAGAGGTCAGGTAGATATTGGGTCTGAAGGTAAGTAAACCACCTCGGTGCCTATTGCTAACGTTGCTTAACAACAGTGTGGCTGCTGATATTCCACTGTTAACAGGTTAGACAGTAAATACCACTTTTTTAAGTTGTCATATCGCTGTCATATCGAAATTCGATTTTGTCATATCTCATCTATAGAAATGAATACTTAAGAATACAGT
>CAISKC010000552.1 GCA_903885895.1 uncultured Legionella sp. | reverse complement strand
TCTTGTACAGCAGCAAAATAAAATGATCCCTAGTTGTTACACAAGCACACGTCTGCCAGTGCAGCTTATGTACTTACAAGAACTCTCTACACGAGAAGAAGCAGGGTTTTAAATTATTTCTTCGAACTGGTGGGCACGCTGCGCTTTGTCCACCCTACATTTACATTGACTTTCTATCAAAAAATTATGAGGGGATACATCGGGGGTGAAACGCAGTGAAACCCGGGTTTTCAAAACTCCGTTACGACATCCCTCCCAAAGATATCTTCAAAAGCAGACCGTACAAACGGACATCGATTTGCTAATCTTGTCATTTTCGCTCAAATAAGCTATCATTTACAGCATTTTACTGAATAAATAATCATCATGAAACCCTATGTTATCGCAACTTTTTATCGTTTTTGTCCTTTAGAAGATCTTGAAACACTCAAAACGTCTTTGCATGCAGCAATGCACGCGAATAGGATCTTGGGTACGATTCTCTTAGCCAGTGAAGGCATCAACGGCGGAATGGGTGGGACACCAGAAGATATGGCTGCCATCTACGATTTTATTCGAGCTGATACGCGCTTTGCTGATTTGTATTTTAAAGAAACCAGTTCCGATATGATGCCTTACGAAAAAATCAAAGTGAAATTGCGTAAGGAAATTGTGAGCTTAGGGATCCCTGATGTAGACCCTTGCAAAACCACTGGCACCCACGTTTCTCCTGAAGAATGGAATGAGCTTTTGACGGATCCAGATGTATTAGTTATTGATAATCGAAATACCTATGAAATTGAATATGGCACGTTTCAAAATGCCATCGATCCGCAAACAGAAAATTTTCGCGATTTCCCGACGTATATTCAAGAACATTTGTTAGATAAAAAAGATAAAAAAATCGCCATGTGCTGCACTGGCGGCATCCGCTGTGAAAAATCCACTGCTTATTTGAAGATGCTCGGTTTCGAGCATGTATATCAGCTAGAAGGTGGCATCATTGATTATATGAAAGCTATGCCCGCAGAAAAATCTCTGTGGCAAGGATCCTGCTTTGTTTTTGATGAGCGTATCGCTATATCAGATGCAACATAGAATAACTTCTCCCCTCAAGGGGAGAAGGTGCCCGACGGGCGGATGAGGAGTGGCACAAGGAATGTTGTTTATCCTCACTGAAAAAACCGTTTCACCTCATCTTGATCCGAAAAAACCAAATGTTCATCCCCAATGATTTGATAAGGTTCGTGTCCTTTACCCGCAATCAGGACAATATCGTCATGCGCCGCGGAGCTCAGCGCAAAGTGGATCGCTTCAGCTCGATTGATAATCGTTGTGACCGCAGCGCCTGGCTGAATGCCGGCCGCAATATCCTGAATGATAGCTTCCGGCTCTTCATGGCGCGGATTGTCACTGGTGACCACCGTATGATCAGCAAGCTCACTAACAACTTTCCCCATTAAGGGCCGTTTGGTTTTATCGCGATTACCCCCGCATCCGAACACCACCCATACTTTAGCCTGCTTGGAAGATCTCAAGTCTAAAACCGCTTTCAACACGTTCTCAAGAGCTGCAGGCGTATGCGCAAAATCCACAATAACATAAGGATTGTGAGCCACAATTTCCATACGTCCAGGTGTAGCAGGTAAGGTTGCCATTACATCCACAACCGCTTGCTGTGGGTAACCATGCGCTAACAAACTGGTATAGACTGCCAAACTATTGTAAATATTAAACAAACCCAAAATAGGCGTCTTAATTTCTCGCCGTCCCCAAGGGGAGTCGACTGTAAAACTGCTACCATGACTGTATAAATGATAGTCCACCGCAAAGACATCAGCTGGCTTTTGAATGCCATAGGTCCATTGGCGCACCTCTGATGGGACAGCCGCAGACATGATCTTCGTATGGTCATCATCTTGATTTAATATCACCCATTTTAAGCTGGGTTTGGCAAATAAGCTGGCTTTGGCTTGAGCGTAAGCATCCATCGTTAGGTGGTAATCCAAATGCTCATGGCTCAAATTGGTATAAATCGCTTCGCGAAACGCAATATGATCCACTCGATGTTGGTGCAAAGCATGTGAGGAAACTTCCATACATACTTGCTTGATGCCCTGCTGCTGATAGGAAAATAAAATACGTTGTAACGCCAATGCATCCGGTGTGGTATTGTTGAGCACATGTAAATCTGGGACTTGTCCATATCCCAAAGTACCAATGTACGCGGCAGATCGTTGCAATATAGAATGCGCTTGTGCCAATTGATACGCAATGGTGGTTTTGCCATTCGTGCCTGTGATACCCGTCACAGATACTTGTTCAGATGGAGTATGATAAAACCGACTGGCTAAAGCAGCCAATTGGATTGCCAAATTCGGAAACGGAATACAGGGTATGGTAAGAGGTAATGTCACATCCTGCGGCATATCAGCAGGCTCATACAAAATCGCGCTCGCGCCTTGTTGCACCGCTTGGGCAATATAACGTCGACCATCTACTGCAGCACCAGGATAAGCCAAAAACACATCACCAAGAGCGACCTGGCGACTATCATTTTGCATTCCTAATACATCAGATGATTGCGCGTTTTTTATCCATGGTTGTAACAAATCCTGTAAGGTCATCATGGGAACCTCTTCAAATAGGCTGATCCGGTGTGACATCCAAAATCCGTAACGCAGAACCCATCACTTTTGCAAATAACGGCGCAGCAACTTGCGCGCCATAATAGCCCCCTTTCGTAGGCTCCGTGATGAATACCGCCACAATTAATTTAGGTTTCGAAGCAGGTGCAATGCCAACAAAACTCGACATAAATCGTCGTTCTTGATACCCACGTACACCAGCAACACGTGCAGTCCCAGTTTTACCTGCAACTCGGTACCCTGCTACCATGGCTGAACGACCCGTTCCACCTTCTCCATTCACCACATCTTCTAACATCACTAATAATTGATCAGCAGTCTTCGCAGAGATCACCTGTTCTCCAGTCACTGCCGTATCCTGACGCACCAAACTAATCGGCGGTAAACGGCCATGATTGGCAAAAACCATATAGCTTTTGGCAATTTGCATAGCGGTCGCTGACACGCCATAACCGAAACTTAAGGTTGCTAACACAAAAGGATTGGCTTCTTTCGCCGTTACAATAGTCCCTTCGCTTTCGCCTGGGTAACCGGATTCCGTGCGTTGTCCCACCCCACAGCGTGTTAGCAAATTGATTAATTGCTCTGCTGGGCTCAATAATACCATTTTCGTCACGCCGACATTACTAGAATGCCGTAATACTCCAGTCACATCCAAAACACCATAACCGTGCACATCTCGGATCATATGACCATGCACCATCATCCAACTGGGTCGCGTATCAATAATGGTGTCCGGCGTCACTTGATGTGACTCCAATGCACTCGCGATACTAAAAGGTTTGATCACCGATCCTGGTTCAAACAAATCCGTCAAAGCTTTATTGCGATAAGTCTGAAGTGCATAGCGATTACGCGCATTGGGATTAAAAGATGGCGCATTCACTGCTGCAAGCACTTCTCCCGTTTGGGTATCCAAAACCACAACTGAGCCAGATTTCGCACCAAATCGTTCAATAGTAGCCTGCAATTCATGATAAGCAAAAAATTGGATCCGATGATCAATACTCAAATTCAATGCATGACCAGCTCGCGGTTCTTGCAAGGTTTCCAATTCTTCAATCACTCGCCCATAGCGATCTTTCACGACCCGCTTTTTCCCATTAACGCCTTCTAGCCAAGATTGATAAGCCAATTCCAAACCTTCAATCCCAATATCATCCACATTGGTAAAGCCCAATAATTGCGCCGTACTATCAGCCTCGGGATAAAACCGTTTATATTCTTCTTGAAAATTGATACCTGATATTTTGAGATCGGCAATATCTTTGGCACGTGTGGGCGCTAATTGCCGCTGTAGATAATAAAATTCGTGATTTTTCGCTTTGGTCAAAATACGTTGCAATTGTTTGGGGGAAGTATCTAATAAACGTGCTAGATGCGTTAATTGATTAGACGTAGGGTGAAACGTTTTAGGATTCACCCACAAGGACTTCACTGGGGTACTCACAGCCAACGGCACACCTTCTCGATCCAAAATCATACCGCGATAAGCTGGCTGGCTGACCACTCGGAGACTCCGAGCATTACCTTGACCTTGCAGAAATGAGCGATGTAATACCGTGAGATCAACCATTCTCCAAAGTAAAACACCGCCTAATGCTAGAAAAAATAAACCATTAACCCATAAGCGTATGTGATGATGAAATAATTTCTTTTTACTCATTTCGTCTGTAATCTAATCATTTTTTTTGTAGTTGGCAATACCATTCTTAATTGTTCCGTCGCTAAAAGTTCTACACGAGAAGGTGTCGCTAGACTTGCCTGCTCTAACAATAATTGTCCCCATTGTAAATTCAATTGGTGCGAAACTTGTTCGGCTGATTCTAATTGATTTAAAGTCAAACGATAATAGTTTGTGGTATAAATTACTGCTAAAGCACTTAACAAGACCACTATCATCAAACTAAGACGGACAACACTGGTGAAAGATAACCGCATACTCATCAATTGTCCATGAAAAAAATTAGTTTGATTAATATCTCTTGCTGCTGCGTTCATGATTGTTTCTCTCCTATACGCAATATCGCTGATCTTGCGCGTATATTGCTATGTATTTCCCCTTCCGTGGGCTTAATTGCTCGACCTATGCGTCGCAAACACCCTTGTTGCATATTTGCTTGAATAGGGATGTTTTTCGGTAATCTCACTCCTTGTTCCGCACGCTGCATAAACTGCTTCACCATACGGTCTTCCAGTGAATGAAAACTAATTACCGCTAAACGTCCCTTTACCGCCAGTACTTCCAAAGCTTTGGTTAAACCTAATTCAAGATCTTTCAATTCTTGATTCACATAAATCCGAATCGCTTGAAAAACCCTCGTAGCTGGGTGTTTATGCTTCTCCCATTTGGGATGAGCAACTTTTATCACCTCTGCCAATGTTGCTGTGTCTTGGAACGGTGCCTGGCTCCGTGCCATCACAATGGCTCGTGCTATGCGCCGGGAATATCGTTCTTCACCATAAGTAAAAAACACATCCGCCAAGTCACTTTCTTTTGCTTCATTAATAAAATGCGCGGCACTCAACCCTTGTTGCGTATCCATCCGCATATCCAAGGGACCAGCATGCATAAAACTAAATCCACGTTGAGCATCATCAATTTGGGGTGAAGACACCCCTAAATCTAGTAAAATGCCCTGTACTTTACCCACAATTTCCCATTCATGCGCCAAAATAGCCAAATCCCGAAACGAGCCTTGTCTAATTTGAAATCGCAAGTCTTGGGAAAAATGTGTCTTTGCAAAATCTACAGCTTCCCAATCCTTATCTAAAGCAAACAATCGACCTTCTGGGCCCAAGCGCTCTAATATCGCACGCGCATGTCCCCCACGACCAAATGTCCCATCGATGTACACACCTTCTGGGATAATGGCTAAAGCTTCAATCGCTTCCTCAAACAAAACTGGCTTATGACTGTTCATGATTTACAAATAAAATGTCTTAAGTTCATCGGGTAATTGGCCCAAGCGGGTAGATTCTTCCCGCAACCAATGATCCCGACGTGCTTCCCACAATTGTTCGGACCAAAGTTCAAATTTCGCGCCCTGACCTATCATCAACACCCTTTTTTCCAATTGCGCATAATCGCGCAGTACTTGTGGAAGCAGTAATCGTCCCGCTCCATCCAAAACCACATCCGTTGCATGCCCTATCAACAAACGCTGAATACGACGTGCAACAGGATCAAAACTTGGCAAGCGCTGAATTTTTTCTTCAATCACAAGCCATTGTTTAAGTGGGTATAACAGTAAACATGTTTCTTCTGTATCAATGGTCAAAACCAACTCATTGTTGGCGTCCGCACCTAACACATCTCGATAACGAGTTGGGATAGCAAGGCGTCCTTTTCCATCAATGTGTATAGCATTTATTCCACGAAACATGATACGACCTGTTTATATCCCACAATTTTCCACTTTTTGGGAGATTATACCACTTTTATACACTATAGGGTGATCTTTTTGCATTTGTCAAAGTAAAACAGACAATTATTTTTAAACCAGGGAGTAAATTAATGAGGATAAACTAGTCAAAATTTGAAGTAGGTTGGGCCTTTGGGCCCAACAAACGTATGGAGCACCAACTTACCTAGTTAATATGATAATCAACAAATGTAGCGCTCCGCGCAGTTGTTGGGCCCAAAGGCCTGAGGGATCGAGCCGTTTTTTTACACGCATTGGGCATATTTATCCTCATGATGAATCAATGCCCAATCTATTGGCAATTCTATTTTTTTTCTGATGATTTGACATCCTAAATAGA
>CAISKC010000551.1 GCA_903885895.1 uncultured Legionella sp. | reverse complement strand
TTACAATGATCATACCAATCACCACGGCAATCCCATGTGGAATGGCATACTCGGTCATGGCTTCAATCACATGTCCAAGTGTATGACCATAATTTAAGCCTTTACGAATGCCTTGTTCAAACTCATCCACTTCAATCACTGCACGCTTCACCGCCAAAGCACTCATGATCAACGGCTGCAAACCATCGACCTGTTTTGCCGCGCCTGCTCTCAGCGATTCCTGGAAAAAATCGACCAAATCTTGTCCGCCGGTAATACATAATTTTAAAATTTCTCCCAACCCAGACTGGATCTCTTTTTCAGCCAACGTTTTAAGAAATCCGGTATGAATCAGCACTTCTTTGGGGGAGGAAAATAACGCTAATTGATTTTTAGAGCCACGATAATTCACACCGGCTTTACCACCAATACATGAATCTGACATGGCTAATAAGGTCGTAGGAAAAAACACCCAATTCAAACCACGTTTATACGTGGCCGCCGCATAAGCACTGATGTCCTGTGTAATGCCGCCACCTACCACCACCAAGGTTTCGCGTTTGGTAATCTGATGCAAATGCAAAAAATCATATAATGCCAAAACCCCTTCCATGCCTTTAAATTCTTCGGTCGCGGGGATTTGAAATATTCTAGCATCTGGCCAATCAATATCTTTGCCATAGAGGGCATACACATTCTGATCAATGATCAGAATGTTTTTAGGATCTGTTGCCAAACAAGCTTGAATGCTGACACAAGGATCCGTAGACGAATCTACAGCCACACGATAAGGCCTGGGAATAGACGCTACCATAAACGCCTGTTCATGCACGACTTCTGCCGACAAAGACAAATCATGGGTATCAATTTTAAAACTCATTCCTGGAATCCCCCAGCAGTATAACCGCCATCCGCAATAATAATCTGTCCATTGATATACTGATTATCCTCAGAAGCTAAGAAATAAGCTGCTTTGGCAATATCACTCACATCTGCCAAATGACCCAGTGGAATAGCTTTTTGCATCTGAGCAATGGTCTCCGCTGAATTATTCCGCCGTGTCAAACTGGTTTCCACAAAGCCTGGCGCCAAAGCATTAACTTTGATCTTCTGTAAACCCAGCTCTAAAGCCAAATTTTTCACCATGCCATTTAAGCAATATTTTGATGCGGTATAAGAAAATCGGCCTTTACGCGAAATGTCACCATAAATCGAGGAGATCGCTAAAATATGCCCACTTTGTTTTAATTTATCATGTTTGGCCAATGCTTGGGTCAGATGAAAAAAGGCCAGCGCATTCACTGTTAAAGTCTGATCAAACTCTGCGACCGGAATCTCCACAAATGGCTTAGGGAAATTAATCCCAGCACAGTGAATAAACGCATCCACCGTATCAAACTGCTGAATGACATTCTCAATCCCCTCAGGCTGGGTTAAATCTAACTCAGCCCGCGTAGGTGCAATAATCT
Organism: uncultured Legionella sp.; assembly: GCA_903885895.1. GTDB lineage: Bacteria > Pseudomonadota > Gammaproteobacteria > Legionellales > Legionellaceae. Next base: position 14,606 of record CAISKC010000551.1, on the reverse strand, counting down.
GATAATCAGCTTGCTGAAATCGCGCCGTAATGGCTTTCCCAATCTCACCTCGTCCACCCGTAAGCAATAATGTTTTCATTAGGATTCTATCGCCTCAAACATATTTTCTTGTAATTCTTCACGCGATAAAAACGGCGCCATGTCTTCCATAGGACTGGTCACCATCCGCCCATCTTCTAAACGACGTGACGACAATTTCGGTGCAAAAACTTGCTCTAAATCTATAAAAACTTCACAGACAACGGGTCCAGTATGCCGCAATGTCGCTTCGATCTGCTCCGTCAATTCTTCATGCTGCTGACAACGGATATAAGGCAATCCAAACCCAGCCACCAGTTTTTCAAAGTCAGGGAACCCCAAACCACTATCGGGTCCAACACCAATCAATGGCTGACCAAAAAAGTTTTGTTGGGTTTGGCGAATCGAATGATACCCATTATTATTTAAAATAAATATTTTAATCGGGTATTGGTTGAACGCAATGGTCGCCAATTCTTGGATATTTTGCATGATACTCCCATCCCCAGCCAAACACACAATCTCTCGGCGTCCGGAAGCCACACATGCGCCAATCGCACCAGGCAAATCATAGCCCATCGAGGCACAGCCAGAATTCGTATACAGTCTTTGCCCAGCTTTCAAGATCATCGACTGAAACGCTACCACGCAGGCAGTGCCATCTCCACTCACAATAATTTGGTCTTGAGGCAAATGCTCGCTTAAGCGTTGCATGAAACAATAAGGATTCACTTTATCCTGGATAGTCCAATACTCCGGCAATACCGTCGGATATTTCTCAACGCGTGCACGGCACCAAGCTAACCACTGACTATGATCGGCAAGCGTCTGGGTTTGAGCATACTTCAGCATTTGCGGGATAAATTCAGCTAAATCGGCCTGCACCTTCTGATCAATCTTCAAAGTGGGTTTGTCTAATTCTGCCGCATCAATATCCACCATGATAATATGGGCATAACGCGCGAAAGCATCCCAGTTATAGCTGATTTGTCGAATATTTAAGCGTGAACCCAACACCAATAATACATCCGCATTTTGCACAGTAAAATTACCCGCGCGATCTCCTAATGATGCAGGTCGACCTGCGTAACAGGGATGATCATTTCCAACCATATCATACGTATTCCAGCCACAAACGGTTGGGATGTTCAGCCTTTCAATCAAGTCTAAAAAGGGCGCATACGCACCAGATACTCGCACACCTGCTCCAGCAAAAATGACTGGGCGTTGCGCCGTATGTAATGTTGCATAAATTTTAGCAATCATCGCAGCATCGGCGCTGGGTACTGCAGCCAATAATCCTTCTTGCTCTGGATCAAATGCGTGCAAATCCTCTGGATCAATCATACTTCCTTGCACATTCATCGGGATATCTAACCAAACAGGGCCAGGTCGTCCTGTCTTTGTTAAAAATAAGGCTTTTTGCAGATGATATTTGATATCCCGCGGTTCGGTCACCATCACCGCATATTTCGTGATTCCTTTTACCATTTCAATGATGCGACACTCTTGGTCGCCCAATTGGCGCAAAGACAAATGCGTACTGTCTACCGTTGTCTCAAACTTTACTTGGCCTGACACAATCAGCATAGGTAAAGAATCAACCCAGGCTCCAAATACGCCATTTAACGTGTTGATCCCGCCCGGTCCTGTGGTGACATTCACAATCGGGATCGCTTGACTGATCCGTGCATAGCTATCTGCCGCCATCGCCGAAGCTTGCTCATGATGATTATAGACTTTCTCCAAGCCTGGATGCCGACCAAATGAATCATTCAGATGCATAGCGCCACCGCCTGTGAGCATGAACACATGCTGCAATCCTTGGTCCGCTAAAAATGCTGCGATAAAATCACTTACTTTTTGTTTTTGCATGCTTGCCACCAATTGAGGGTTTTTTGGATCCCATCCTTCAAACCAATCCACTGTTTTAGCGCTAACTCTTGTTGCGCACGTTGGGTCGAGGGAACATAACGTGATGGCAGAACCTGAGGATCAGGTGTTTTTGCGATCACGACTGACAAATTAGGCTGCACTTGTCGTGCAACCAAAGCGGCCAAATCAGCAAGAGGAATCGCTTCTTCTGAGCCAACATTGTAAGCACGTCCACTTTTTCCTTCACATAAAATTCGCCATAACCAAATCATCAAATCCGCAGCATACAAATATGAGCGATACGGAGTACCATCGCCATGCAAATGAATAGGTTGTTGTTGCAAAGTATGATGTATAAAATTACCAATGGCAAAATGCGTTTCCAATGGCAAATAAGGCCCCACAAACGCAAAGCAGCGGGCAATTTTGACCGCAAATTTGTGGTTTTGCGCATAACTGTTGGCCAAATATTCTGCGACCCATTTGCCAATCCCATAAGCTGAAGCGGTCTGCAAAGGATCCATCATCCCCAAATGACATTCATCCATATGCGATAGATCGGGCGGTTGAGTGCCATATATAGCACCTGAACTAGTCAACAGGAATGTTTGCACACCCGCTTGCACAGCAAAATCCAACACACGCCGCGTGCCTTGCGTGATCGTATCGAGCATCAATAAAGGTTGGTTTTGATTCAAATCAGCCGAAGCAGGTGTTGCTGCATGAATCACATGCGTAAAAGCCCCCTCTGGAAAAGCAAAATCATGCACTTCTCCTTGTAACCAAGTCAAGCCGGGCATAGCACGTAAATGTGGGAACTTCTGAAGAAATGCAGCAGGATTCCGCGACAACACTGTGACTTCCGTACGCATACCGGTGTGCGCTTTAGCGTAAAACAAAGATTCCAACAACCACATACCAAAAAAACCCGTGCCACCCGTGATAAAAATACGAGCAGCATCGAGCTCACGCCAAACGGATTGTGTTTCCTGTGCAATGTGAGTTAAGTCATCTTGATCAATACTGAACACTACTTACTCCGGATCATATCAGCCCATCCTACAAGCGAGTTATCGAACTAGGGCAATGTTGCTTATTATCACGTTGTACGAAGCGAGAAAATCCCCTCGCCGCAGAAAACATCGGTGTAAAAATAAGTTGGTCAGCACGAGAGAGGGTGGGGAGGGGAAATATGCGATTTACCCTCTCCCTAACCCTCTCCCGCGTTCAATATCTTGTTTTACAAATGTTTCAGTCGCGGGCGAGGGGATTTTCTCGCTTCGTACAAATGATCAAACCACCGCTGTTGCAGTCACTTCGTTTGCAAAAACAGTAAATGACTCGTGAATATGCGCCATCATTTCCGCACTCAGGCCATGATGACAACCCATCAGAATACCACCGCGCATCACATTATCCGTATGCTCATAACCTTCTTCGCTCCGTTTACATGCGATATCTTTAAATCCGGGTTGACGTAAAATATTACCCGTAAAAACGGTTCTGGTTTGGATATTACGTTTTTCTAAGAAGATTTGTAATTGCGTGCGCGTAAACGGTGCACCAGCTTTGATGGTTAAAGGATAAGCCAACCAACCAGTACGTGAATTCGGTAATTGTTTCGGTAAAATAAACCACTCTTCATACGCTTTAAAGAAAGCATCTTGTATAGCAAACCATTTTTCTCTGGTTGCAATATTTTGATCTAATTTACTCAATTGCACCAAACCAAAAGCCGCCCCCATTTCAGATGGCTCGATGTTATATCCCAATGCTTCAAACACAAATTTGGCATCATAAGGAATATCATCTACTTTCACATAAAAGCGATTTTCAATCGCTTCGGATTCGACAAACAAAGACGAACTGCGTCCCCAACTACGGAGTAATTTGGCACGATTCTCTAATTCTGAACTGTTCACACATAACATGCCCCCATTTCCAGCGCAGTTGATCACATGCGACCCGTAAAAACTGGTTGTGCTCAGATCGGTATATCGCCCTACGGATAAGCCATCCACTGTAGCACCCAAGGTATCCGCTGAGTCCTCGACCACTTTAAGATTATATTTGTCAGCCAATGCACGCAGCTTTTTCCAATCAGGTAAATTTCCCAGTAAATTAGGAATCATCATCGCTTTGGTTTTATCCGTGATCATGGCTTCGACTTTGTCAGCATCAATATTGTAAGTGCCAGGCTCAACATCCACGAATACGGGAATCAATTTATTTCGCACCAAAGGCGCCACGGTCGTTGAAAAGGTTAAAATAGGCGTAATCACTTCTGAGCCTTCAGGTAAATCCAAAATTTCAATCGCTAGATAATTGGCAGACGATCCGGAGTTAACCATAATGCCATGTTTTTTCTGAAACGAAGCCGCTACCTTTTCTTCCATCTCACGTACATGTTTACCCATTTGAGTCGATGTTCTCAAAACATTGACTACCGCAGCAATTTCCTCTTCGCCATGCACGGTCCGGCCATAAGGAACGCTCAAATATTGTGTTGACATAATTATCTTTCCTCCAAATACTCATCAATTTGCTGCAAAGTAAATGCACGCATATCCTCTTCTACCAAAGCTTGCTGATGCCATACAACGATTTTTTGTAAGGCATCTTTAATGCTCCAATGGGGAGACCACTGCAAAAACAAACCAGCTTTCGCACTATCTAAAGCCAATGACTGAGCCTCATGCGCTTGCACTTGCTCTTGATATTCAATACGCGAAACGCCATCCCACACTTGTAACAACCGCTCTACAATCCAGGCTACTGGATACGTTTTTTGTTGATTAGGACCAAAATTCCAACCTTGCGAATATTGGATAGGATCGTGGTGTAATAAACGTGCGAGTTGCAAATAACCACATAATGGATCCAGAACATGCTGCCAAGGTCGAATCGCATTAGGAAAACGTAAGACCACATTTTGTTTTGCAATACAGGCTCGGATCACATCAGGCACCAAGCGATCAACCGCCCAATCCCCCCCGCCAATCACATTTCCAGCTCTTGCCGAAGCCAAACCAATGCCAGCGGGCATAAAAAATGAATTCCGATACGCATCCGTCACCAGTTCCGCACAACCTTTGCTAGAACTATAGGGATCGTAGCCCCCCATAGGTTCATTTTCGCGATATCCCCAGATCATTTCTCGATTGGCATAACATTTGTCTGACGTAATATTCACCACAGCTCGTACAGTAGGCGTATGTCTCACTGCTTCCAAAACATGTACCGTACCCATCACATTCGTTTGATAAGTTTCGACAGGATGTTGGTAAGAGTGACGCACCAAAGACTGTGCAGCCATATGGATCACAATCTCGGGTTGGCAATCTTGTAAGACTGATTGTAATCGTTCCGGATCACAGATATCCGCAAAAGTACTATGCATACCTTGGGCAACACGGGCTTGGGTAAATAAATTTTGATCACCTTCCGGCGCCAACGCATATCCCCATACCTCTGCGCCCAAATGTTGGAGCCATAACGCTAACCAACTACCTTTGAATCCTGTATGGCCAGTGAGAAAGACTTTTTTTCCTTGCCAAAAAGTTCGCAGATCATTCTTCATGCCATACCTTCCAAGGTGCTTGATCATTTTTCCACAATTCTTCTAATTGTTTTTTGTGTAAAAGGGTATCCATCGGTTGCCAAAATCCATCATGGAAATAAGCAGCCATTTGACCCTCACTCGCCAAACGCTCTACTGGTTCTTTTTCCCAAGTCGTACTATCACCTTCAATATAATCAAACACTTGCGGTGACAACACAAAAAAACCACCGCTGATCCAGCCACCCTCGCCTTGAGGCTTTTCACAAAAACTCTCAACACGATGTTGATCAATGGTGAGCGCACCAAATCGACCTGGCATTTGTGTCGCGGTGACCGTCGCCAGCACCTTTTTTTCTTGATGAAACGCGATCAGCTTCTTAATATCCACATTACTCAACCCATCTCCATAGGTAAAACAAAAATCTTCGTTTCCTACATAAGGCTGAATGCGTTTTAAACGGCCACCCGTCATGGTTTTTTCGCCCGTATCGATCAAGGTCACCGACCAAGGCTCAGCATGATTTTGATGAACATCCATTCGATTGTTGGCGAGATCAAAGGTCACATTGGAAGTATGCAAGAAGTAATTAGCAAAATATTCTTTGATGAGATAACCCTTATATCCCAGACAAATAATAAACTCATTGAGGCCATGTGCCGCGTATAATTTCATGAGGTGCCATAAAATAGGCTTTCCCCCAATTTCGACCATCGGTTTAGGCCGTAAATCAGTTTCTTCACTCAAGCGTGTCCCATACCCACCAGCTAATATTACTACTTTCATCATCGATCCTATCTAAGTCTCATCACATTCATTACCGCATGTCATCTCGAACATACTGAGGACTCTCCGAGATGAGCACCGAACTATATTCAGGAGATCCCGCTCTACATCCGAAATAACGTAGTGCCTCATAAAGTCATAGATGGCCTATGCGGCGCCCCTTGCTCCATTTTTTGTTTCATCCGCTCTACGCCAGGCTGATCAAAGGGATTAATATTCCAAATCATCGCTTGTGCAAACACTTTATGCTCATATAAAGCAATCAGCGAACCGATTGAATAGGGGGAATTATCCACTAATTGAATATGATTACAAGGGATATAACTATTGGGATGCGAATCTTCTTTCTCATTCGAAAACAGCGCTTCTTTATGTCGCTCAATCACATGATTATCTAGTGAGGCCAGACTGATCAGATCGACACTTAGCCGATGCGTACCTTGCGATAGCATTTGAAAATAGCTATGTTGCGCCTGATTTCCCGATCCACCCCATATAATAGGAACCGTCGCATAATGAATATCGCGGCCTTGCCTATCGATGGATTTCCCATTACTTTCCATCTCTAATTGCTGCAAATAAGGTACAAATCCTTGTAAGGACTGGGCATACGTCAAAATCAACCTATTATGAATTTTGAGATGGTTATTATTCCAAATACCGAGTAACGCCAACATCATGGGTAAATTATGCTGGATATCCGTAGTGAGAAAATGCTCATCCATCGCTTCAGCACCCTGTAGAAACTCTAAAAACTGCTCATAGCCTATTGCAATACAGGTCATCAAATTAATGGCTGAGCAAACCGAAAAACGACCACCAACCCAAGCCCAAATAGGCAAAATTTGCCGAAAGCCAAGAGCACGTGCCTTATCTAGACAAGCGGTGACCGCTATAAAATGCTGTGCAGAAAATCCTGCATAACCACCCCATTCAATCACCTTTTTGGCATTCCACAACGTTTCCGTCGTGGCAAAAGACTTGGAAGACACAATAAAAAGAGTCGTTTCAGGATCTAATTGTCGCAACACACGCTGACAGGCAGCATTGTCGAAATCAGAAATAAAATGAAACCCCAATGTTTGAATACAGTAGTCTGCCAAAGCATCCATACAAAATTGCGGGCCTAACATCGACCCGCCAATGCCCACATTCACCACATCGGTAATCGGCTTGCCAGAATCACCCAACCACTGCCCAGTCCGAATTTGCTCTGTTATCAAACGCATTTGTTCTCGCACAGCAACAATCTCGCGCTTAATATCTATCTCTGCAACCCATAATGGTGCCAGATCAAAACTCCGTAGCGCAGTATGTAAAGCAGGTGTAGCGTGATTCATCGGACCACCGCTCATCAATTGCACTACCAAACCAGGGATTTGACACGCACGTGCTAGACCATCCAATAAATTGATTGCCGTGGCATCCACCACTTGATGGCTATAGTCTAGTGTTATGGCATCTGTTTTCAGCACTGCAGACGAATGATTTTGCAAAGTCGGTTTATACTGCAAAGATTGTGCATGTTTTTCAAGACTATTCCATATTGTTCTTTGTGTCAGCAGCATAATGATCCTATTTACTTATCTCGAACCATAAAAAGTGTATCGTAAATTTCAAACCGATAACATCCCCTTTTTTACAGTCCCCACCCAACCCTAGACATTGTTCAAAAATTCAGGCAAGATCGCCAAATTATTGTACTATACTGTACGTGGGCACGTTCAGTAATCGTAGAGAGAGCTATCAATGGATATTCGTAAAATCAAGCCTTTGATTAAATGGTTAGTGGATGAAATGGGGTTCACCGAAATTGAACTCAAAGAAGGGGAAGAAACCCTACGCTTAGGTCGCCACCCTCATCCTGCGCAAGGGCAAGCACATCATCACCATGCGCCCGCATACGTCCAATTTCCTTCTGCCGCTCCGGAACCACAACATAACAGCGCACCGTCACCGCATCATGAGTCACCACCAGCTCGAGATCATTTAGGCACTATATTCTCACCCATGGTCGGTACGTTCTACAATGCACCATCACCGGATGCTGCACCGTTTGTCACGGTAGGTCAGACTGTCAAAGCTGGGGACACACTCTGTATTATTGAAGCGATGAAAATGTTCAATGAAATTGAAGCAGAAAAATCTGGCACCATCACCAAGACCTTTGTTTCTAATGGCGCGCCTGTAGAATTCGGCGAACCCTTATTTGTGATTGAATAAGGGGATATGAATGCTCTCTAAAATTGTTATCGCCAACCGCGGTGAAATTGCCTTACGGATTTTGCGAGCTTGCAAAGAACTAGGTATCAAAACTGTCGCGGTGCATTCTGACGTTGATAAAGATTTATTGCATGTTCGTTTGGCCGATGAAACCGTTTGTATTGGCCCTGCCCCTGCACAAAAAAGCTATCTCAATATTCCAGCCATCATTTCTGCTGCGGAAATCACAGATGCGGTAGCCATCCATCCTGGTTATGGATTTTTATCTGAAAACGCGGACTTTGCAGACATTGTTGAACAAAGTGGATTTCGTTTTATTGGCCCGCGCGGCGATACCATCCGCTTAATGGGTGATAAAGTTTCAGCTATTGCTGCCATGAAAAAAGCCGGGGTTCCTTGTGTCCCAGGTTCTGACGGCCCGCTTACCGAAGATAATCACTTAAATTTATCGATAGCCAAAAAAATTGGCTATCCAATTATTATCAAAGCAGCAGGTGGTGGCGGTGGTCGCGGTATGCGTGTCGTGCATACTGAAGCGCATTTGTTAAATGCCATTGCTTTGACCCGGAGCGAAGCCAAAGCAGCGTTTTCTAACGCCACTGTGTATATGGAAAAATTCTTAGAAAATCCCAGACATATTGAATTTCAAGTATTAGGCGATGGAAAAGGACATGCTATTCATTTAGGTGAACGTGATTGCTCTATGCAGCGCCGCCATCAAAAAGTACTTGAAGAAGCGCCCGCACCCGGTATTACCGAAAAAATGCGCAGCAAAATGGGCTCGATTGTAGTCAAAGCATGCTGTGAACTCAAATATCGTGGCGCAGGAACCTTTGAATTTTTATACCAGGATGGCTGTTTTTATTTCATTGAAATGAATACCAGAATCCAAGTTGAGCATCCAGTGACTGAAATGATCACCGGTGTCGACTTGGTAAAAGAACAAATTAAAATTGCCAGCGATATGCCTCTTAGCTTGAAACAAAGCGATATCCATTTTCGCGGGCATGCACTCGAGTGTCGCATCAATGCCGAAGATCCCCAAACTTTTATGCCTAGCCCAGGAAAAGTAAAACTCCTGCATCAGCCTGGAGGCCCCGGTATTCGCTTTGATTCACATTTATATAGCTCTTACACGGTTCCGCCTAATTATGATTCAATGATAGGAAAATTAATCGCTTACGGTGAAGATCGCGCTCAAGCTTTTGCGCGGATGCGCTCTGCTTTGGATGAGATCGTCATTGATGGCATTAAAACCAATCTCCCGCTCCACCAACGCATTTTGCATAATCATGATTTCATAGAAGGTGGCACGAATATTCATTACCTTGAAGCGTTACTCAAAGAATAGTCATGCGGTCATGCTCACACATAAAGAACCTTAAAGAACGGTCATATTTTCGCACGCAATGCGACAAATACGGCCATTTCTTGCTACGGAGTAACTAGGTCATGCAACAGCTTATCATTACTCATTGTACCCAAGCGGACATCGACCACTTATCAGATTTATTGGAGTTGTATGGAGCATTATCTATCACCATGACAGATCAATTTGATGATCCTATTCTAGAGCCAGAGCTAGGCACCGTTCCATTATGGCCACACGTGGTCATGCAAGCACTCTATACACCTGACACCGATATGCCACGCATTATAAACCTCATTACGACGCAATATCCCGCAGCGCAATGTTCCATAGAAACGGTGGTCGAACAAGATTGGGAGCGTACTTGTCTCAATGATTTCAAGCCCCAGTGTTTTGGAAAAAACTTATGGGTGTGTCCTTCTTGGCATACACCACCGAACCCAGAGGCTGTCAATCTGATCCTTGATCCAGGTTTGGCTTTCGGAACGGGCTCACACGCAACCACTGCGTTGTGCTTGACCTGGCTAGAGCAAACCAAACTCAAAGATAAAACGCTGATTGATTATGGTTGCGGTTCTGGGATTTTAAGTATTGCGGCCTTAAAATTAGGCGCTCGTCATGTCTTCGCAGTAGACATTGATGAACAAGCATTAACCGCCACCGCGAACAATGCGACTACCAACCATATTGACAATGCTGCCTTAACCATGGGTTATCCCAACGAGCTGAATACCCCTGTTGATGTCATCATCGCCAATATATTATTAAAACCATTGCTAGAGCTCAAACTGTCTTTTTATCACTTACTCAACGATCAAGGTCTTTTGGCCCTATCTGGCATCTTAGCCAACCAAATGCCTATGTTACAAGAAGCTTATCTCTCGCATTTTGATTTAATCTGTACAGAAGTGGAAGGCGATTGGGCTTTATTGGTATTCCAAAAAAATAAACTCCAGCATTTACTCAATTGATCACATTTGTAAAAAAGTGCAAAGCGGCCTATAAATAGTATAGGTCCCTATTTTTAGTTTTATCCTCCTATGCAGAAAAAACATGAGCTAGCTGAAAAAATACATGAGATTTGCACTTATGCAACCTTGGCACAAAATGAGGTCAATGCTGACAAACCTGATTATCATCATTATACGCAAGCATTTTCCGCATTATTGCGCTCACAAGCCACCGAAATGGATGCTGAAAAGCAACAGACCATCGCTGAGATCGTCCGTACCGTTTTCATAACTTACGACGACATGACTGTAAGCCAGGAAAAATTAGCTTTATACATTGAAAACTTAGTAACTCAGATCCAGGCAGATCCTAATTATTTACAACATTGGTCTCTACAATCCTTAATTGATGCTTTTGTGCATTCTCAAGATCTGATATCCGATTCCGACAGTTCTTACTCAGATTTAGATGAGTTCGTAAGCAATATGGAAGAAGAACTAGACGAAGCGATTCGTCTTTATGACCAAAAATCCTCAGCAAGTACGGAAGATAATATCCAGGACAGTGGTTTGCTTGACGACGATGATGATGCGGGCATCCTTGATCAAGAAATGGAAAAAATTCTAAGTTTAAGCACCACAGCCAAGCAAGCAGCCAGAGAAGAGATGGGGCTCTATGATAAAATTCGTGATACGGAGCCTACGCTTAGAAACCCGTCATGGGACGCAGACAATACATCACTGACCTCTCATGAAACAGAATCAACCTCCGATAATGACAGTGTTGACACACCACGTTCTGTTTCGGACTTGTCACAGCTTAGTGAAAATGAAGAAGAAAACACGCTCATTTTAGAAGCATTTTCAGATAAATTTCATGCAATTATTGGTGGTTTTCAACTCACAAAAATCGAAAACAAAGATCAAGGGGCCGTAAAAAACGCAACCCTTGATGTTCTCAATAATCTTCAGCGATTATACAACGCCTATTTCAACCCTCGTAATGGTATCACGTCCGACGCTTTAGCTGAGTTTGATAACGCTTCACAAGCTATTATTAATCATTGGTCCTATTCTACTGACCAAACATTATCTGATAACAGCACGATGCTCATAACCCAAGCATTCACTAAATTAAAAATAAATTTGCTGAAACTCACTGACGAGATACGTCATGATGAAAGGCTCAATCCACCTAGCACATCATTTGAACGGTAGACTTGATGAGACACAACGACGTTGAGACTCTTCTTCATAATTACGAATAACTCCCTGATCCGTTCAGACTGAGGAACGGATCAGGAGCGCTACATATCTACTAATCTAATAAGCCCAAACTTTTCACCGCATCACGCTCTGCACGCAACTCTGCTAAACTAGTATTAAACATTTCTTGGCTATAAGGATTAAAAGATAACCCTTCTACGATACGCAAAACACCTTGCTCACGCCGCGTTGGGAAAGAAAACATCAAACCAGGATCGACGCCATACTGACCAGTAGAACAATGGCCAATAGAAAATGATTCACCCTGAGCGGTATCGGTCAAAAGATTTTGGACAGAACCAACAATGGCATTCGCAGCAGAACCAGCAGAAGACGCGCCCCGCGCTTTGATCACAGCCGCACCACGTTGCTGCACCGTAGGGACAAAGGTATCTTTCAACCATGCTTCATCTTGGATGACGTCTGGGACAAATTGACCATTAATTTTGGCATGATAAAAATCAGGGAATTGAGTAGAAGAATGGTTACCCCAAACCGTCATCTCCGTCACAGCCGTCACATCTACATTGGCTTTTTTTGCCAACTGCGTTCTAGCTCGTAATTCATCTAACAAAGTCATGGAATAAAAACGATCCGCAGGGATATCTTTTGCATGATGTTTTGCAATCAAGCAATTGGTATTACAAGGATTTCCCACCACAAATATGCGCACATCTTTGGCCGCACGTTCGTTGAGCGCTTTGCCTTGCTTAATAAAAACACCCCCATTGATATTCAATAACTCCGAACGCTCCATTCCTTGCTTGCGCGGGACCGATCCCACCAATAAGGCCCAATTCACCCCATCCATGGCCTGATTTAAATCGGAGGTACATACAATTTTCTTTAAACGTGGAAAAGCGCAATCATCCAACTCCATAGCAACACCTTGGAGTGTTGGAAGTGTTTGCTCAAGTTCTAATAAATGCAATTCGACATCTTTAGGTCCAAACATTTGGCCGGAAGCAATCCGAAATATCAAAGCATAACCAATTTGCCCAGCAGCACCTGAAACGACAACCCGCACTCTATCACTCATCTTTCACCCCAATTTAACAAATAATAACTATAGCATAAGTCCTTAAAAATCCGTATCATTCCTCACCATTAGGACTTACGAAAAACGCCGCAGTCGAGAAAGACCGTCACGCAAACGTTCACGTATCAATCAACTTATTATGCCCATCTGTAGGCCGCATCATGATTCCGACTTCTTTATACATACATATTCCTTGGTGCATCCGAAAATGCCCTTATTGTGATTTTAATTCTCATAAAAGTCCGGAGCGTTTACCAGAAGATGCTTATATTGATGCATTAATTGCCGATTTCGAACAAGATCTGATCCACTATCCCAACCAGAAACCACTGCACAGCATTTTTATTGGAGGCGGCACACCTAGCCTGTTGTCCGCGCAAGCATATGAACGTTTATTTCAAAAAATCCAAACACGCATTTCTTTCGAAAAAGATATCGAAATTACATTGGAAGCCAACCCCGGCACGATTGAGCATGGTAAATTTTCCGAATACATGGCTGTTGGGATCAACCGATTATCCTTGGGCATCCAAAGCTTCCATCCTCCACACCTCCAACGCTTAGGACGGATCCATGATGCCAAACAAGCCCATCAAGCCATAGAGCAAGTTCTCCAAGCTGGTTATACCCGTTTTAATCTTGATCTCATGTATGGCTTACCAGAACAAACGTTAGCACAAGCACTCGAAGACTTGCACCAGGCATTAGCCTATCAACCCAGTCATTTATCCTGGTATCAATTGACCATCGAACCCAATACGATGTTTCATAAAACTCAGCCAACGCTTCCCAATGAAGACTGGATTGCTGAAATAGAAGAAGCAGGTCTTGCGTTGTTAACAACGCAACATATGGCACGGTATGAAATTTCGGCGTTCTGCCGCAATGGCCAGATGGCGCAGCACAATCTCAATTATTGGTTAATGGGGGATTATTACGGCATTGGCGCTGGTGCGCATGGAAAATTAACCCTATCTGCACCAGAGAAGATCTATCGGACACAAAAATATCGTCAACCCAAAGAGTATTTAGATCCGGGCAAAGCATTTTTGGCCCAAACTACACACATCAGTAGCTCATCTTTGATGTTTGAATTTATGTTGAATACCACGCGCCTGGAACAAGCCATCCCTTACGCATTATTCACGCAAAGGACAGGATTATCGATGAATTGTCTACAACCCAAACTCGAGATGGCTCGCAATTTAGGATTTATAACGTTGCTCCCAGAAACCTGGCAAATCACACCATTAGGGCGACGCTTTACCAATGATCTCCAAGCACTATTTTTAGACTAGAACCTGATGGAGGTGACATCTATATTCACTCCTCATCCCTAAGGGATCCCCTCATAATTTTTTGATAGAAAATCGATGTAAATGTAGGGTGGACAAAGCGCAGTGTGCCCACCAGTTCGAAGAAATAATTTAAAACCCTGCTTCAGGGATGATTATTTCTTCGAAATGGTGGGCACGTCGTTCTGAGGGATCTATCCAAAATTTGACCATGCTGTCTGGTAG
>CAISKC010000550.1 GCA_903885895.1 uncultured Legionella sp. | reverse complement strand
GACTAATAATCCTAATCACGACAATGCCGTCCTGTGGCGTTTTATTTTTACCCCGAATTATCAGATTTTTAGCGAGGTTGTCAATGCGTAACTTCTATTATAGACGGTATCATACCAACCCAATCACCCGAGAAGCAGCCGTTTCAGAGCACGAAGAAGTACTCTCACAAATCTCTCAAAAGCTTGCATCACCGGGCTTGTCTTTGAAGCACCTAACCGGCAAAGCTTATTATGATTGGTTAGTGAATTGGTTTAATCCAAATCCTGCTATGACCGATGGATGTGTCGAGACATTACTAGGCCAGTTCCCCTATCCTAAAGAAAAGCCCGCAAACTTTTCACATGCACAAAATAGCTTTTTTAATTTACCTGAAAGTGATTCCAAAGGCTTTGTCTTTGACGGTTTAAAACATCGAGTTTTATATGTGGACTCTTTGAAAGAAGCCCCAATGATTGGCCTGCTGTCTCGTGAAAGACCTCAGGCGCATCCCAAACACCGCTATGCGCTTCTCGACAAATTACCAGAAGGCGCCATCTACACCATGCAAGTGATTTTCTCATCCGATGAGGCACTGGATGCTCATTTACTTAAGATTGAAAAATCTGTGATTGGTACCAGTCTTAAACCGACAGAAGTCAAACGAGATATTCAGGCTGCCCGCGATGAATTGGCTTCTAACAATCGATTATTCTGGGTAACACAGGCCATTCTTTATCGCGGCAAAGATGAAGAAGAGTGTGAAGCGATTGAAAAAGCCCTGCACAATTTATTCATTGATGCCAAAATGCCATTGCTTGCATCACGATATGATTTACATCCACTCAACAGTTATTTGAATGTCCTACCTTTTAATTTTGATGCGCTGTACGCCAGAAAACACTTATATCTAGACCGCTTGGTTTATGCTTCAGAACTTGCAGCACTTTTGCCTGTATATGGGCGCTTTCAAGGTGCCAAGCATCTACCTTGCTTCACTTTTTTCAATCGTCTTGGAGAACCAGTATTTTTTGACATTTTAAATCCCAAGTTTATTACTCAAAACTCACACATGGCACTCTTTGCCAATTCCGGTGGCGGCAAATCAGTGGCCACTGGCTGGATGATTAACTCCTTAATAGCCACCAAAAATGCCCGTATCGTCTTATTTGAAATGGGAAACTCTTTTGACCGTATGCTCATTCACTGCAAAGCACATGGCAAAACTGTCAAGCAATTACTCTTAAGCAATCAAAAGGACAAAGCCGTACCCCTTAATCCATTTTGTGAAGCTTATAAGGCATTGACTGAAATCAAAGAATGCCTAAATGAAGCGTCGGCTCTTAAGCTTGCGCAAAAATGTATATCACTACAAAGCAATCTGGATACCCCTATAAGTCTTGAAGACCAATCGGATGAATCTCGGTGTTATCTAGCAGAGCTGTCGCTTGCACTTCGAACCATGATAACGGAGGCCAATAATACTGAAGAAGAAAAATTTACCCTGGCTGATGAAACGCTCCTAATTGAAATCCTAATCGATGCCATCTTAACGTCATTTCACGCCGATATTCCGCAAATGCTGACAGAGCATGTGCTATCCGCCTTTGCAAGACGATTGTTGAGTGAAGAAAATATGCGCAAAAAAGAACGTATCCTAGATATGCATGACCGACTTAAATCCTATGTCATCAATACCAACAAAGCACAGTTTTTTAATGTGCCCACAGAGCCATTGGGTGAATTCGATATCTTCCATGTCGATATCTCAGCCATCAAGGATGATAAAGGTAAGCTTGCTTTGGTCATGGTATCTCTGCTCCCGCGTATTCTTGCGATAGCCGAAGCCACACAAAATGATAACCGCCCTACTTTCTTATTCATCGATGAAGCCCACATCCAATTTCAAATTGATGTGGTGGTAGCCGTAGCACTGTTGATTGCCAAAGTTGCTAGAAAACTCGGTCTTTGGTTGGTGCCGATTACGCAAAATATCGCAGACCTTAGCTCAGAAAAGGCCACCAAGATTTTGTCTTTGATTGAAACCTTTATTCTATTAGGTTTGGATGAAAAAGAGTTACTTGACCTGAAGAAATTCAAATCCTTAACCCCGCAGCAAGAAGCTTTGATTCGAGACATTGATTCACAAAAAGGCCTGTATGCCGAAGCAGTGTTATTAGGTTCACGATTTCAAGGCTTATTTCGGGTCATCCCACCGCGATATCTCTTAGCACTACTTCTGAATGAAAAGTCAGAAAAAGCTGAACGCCATAAACTGGAGCAAGAACATGATGTCCTTATCGCTGCTGAAATCATTGGCAAACGTTTGGAAAATCAAACCCATCATACTACTCATGAGCATGATTTCTATGATGAATAGCCAAGCTGAAAGCCTCAAGCCCCCACATCCACTGAATACTGTAACGCTTGCAGAACGCGTATTGGAGTATACGTTTAAAAACAGTCATTACCGCGTGATTGGCTCTTGTCTTTGGGTAAAACGTAAATTCCCCCCGCGAGTGGAGCCAGGATTAGCCATCGAGCAATTCCTGCCAGATTTAGTAGTAACCGTTTCAAACTTGCCTGGCCATAATCCTTGGCGTGAGGTAGATATTCTTTATGAAAACAAAGCGGCATTGCAAGGCTATCAAGCTGTTTTTTCTGCGGCGATGCATTTGCCTTTTGACGTTGGCGATGGTTCAAGCCAGCAATCCTCACGACATATTAATGAACAGCGTTCACGGATTGTTCATGTCGTTGGCAGTCCCTCTAATTTATACAGCCTACCCAGAGTCACTCATCAACCGGAAACCACATTTGGCAAGCTGTATTATTCAAGTCTTGCAGATGCAGTAAGCGATAGAACAGAGGCTGGAGAAATCGCTTATATGGCAACCCATCCAGGGCTTTTCATGACAGGTTATATTGGTACATTTGCCAATCATTGGGGCTATGAAATTCCCCGCTTGATGAATATTACGCAAATCTCACGTTTTCGAGCATCCGTCGTTGCCGCCATGCATGCGGCCGATATTGTCACGAATCAACCTTGTCCGCACATTGCACTTTGGACTACGAATAGCTGTGGTCCCAATTGTGTTGTGTCCAATGTCACCTACGACCCAAAGCATGAGAAGGTTATTTGGCAAGAAATCTACCCCAACAATCGCAATATCAGCCCAGGAGTGGAGTCTGAATTTGAAAACGCTGACGACACCAAAGGCAATGGGAATTATATATTTGTAGTCTGGCGCAAATACAGAGGCTGTATCAAACAAGGTGGCAAATTGTCTTGGAATAAACCCCATGTAGGTCAACCCCAAAAACGTTGAGGTAGCGCATTAAATTTTTATTCATCATAGGGCTTGTGATAACCGCGCAAAGTATCGCAGGTCTCATGCCAAGTAAATCAGACTATTATTACAAACTAGGCGGTGACTCCGATGTATTCATTCCTCCTATCAACCACGACAAAACCATTGTGATTGGTGGGGATATCAATGCCGACTTAGGATTGATGAATTGTAGTTTGTACAACCCGGCTATCTCGGTATCCAACACCCTCAATGATTTAAAAAACTCAGTGTCTGGCATGCCAGAAGATGTCATCTCTAATCTCAAAGGTTCGGTTGCAGGCTTTCCACTCTATAAACTCCAACAAGCCATGCCGGGATTATATAACATCCTAGAAAATACCTCAGCCAGTGCACAAAATGAATTTGCACTCAAAGTGCAAGACTGCCAAGCCGTCAAACAAACACTTGAAAATGGCCAATCGCCTATAACAAGTCTTGTGTCGGTTTCTGATAGCCAAGGCTGGATTGATTCACTTAAGCGTGTCAAACAAGGCGAGCAATTAGACATCACGCAAAGTGCCAAGAACATTGCCAAACATTCGGATGAATATGGCCTGCCGTGGGTTCACAGAAACGAAGGCAACTCCGGCGGAAAATTACAACGCCCCATCAAACTCATCAATGATGTGGTCATTGCAGGCTACAATTTATTGCTTACCCCATCGCGCTCTTTAGATAATGTAGCGCCGCCCTCTCAGAACTCACAAAGCCATTTTGTCCATTATTGGAAAAATCCTAATTTGGCAGCTCAATGGGCAGTCCTTGTATTAGGTGATATCCAAATCAGTCAAACCAAAGATAACGCGGCGCATGATGCCGTAGCAGGTGTTGGCCTATCTTCGCTCCTTCAATCTTGTCCAAAAACTGCAAGCAG
>CAISKC010000549.1 GCA_903885895.1 uncultured Legionella sp. | reverse complement strand
TAATTTTCTTATCGATTTTAACAGAAAAATTACCTATGAGTAATCGGCAACGAGCTCGGTATTGGGGATTGACGTTTGCTTGGATAGCGCGTCTGTTTTTGTTAGCTTTTGCTGTTGTGTTAGTAAGTTTCAATAAAATATTGTTTGTCATTAGAGATATTCCTTTTTCCATTCACTCTTTATTTCTACTGATTGGAGGATTGTTTTTAATTACGAAAGCCATTCAGGAAATTCATTTTGAGATGACGCCTCAGCGAGAGTTGCGCCGCGAAACTAAAATACGTCATTCTTTTTGGGATGTTGTGTTGCAAGTAGCGCTGATGGATCTTATATTTTCCATAGACTCTGTGATGACTGCTATTGGATTAACCAATGAATTTTGGATCATGGCGTTAGCGATTAGCATCGCAATTATTGGTATGCTGTATTTGAGTGCGGTTATCACTCAATTTATTCGTGCTTATCCTACAATTAAAATGTTAGCTTTATCTTTTTTGTTGTTGATTGGTACCTTTTTGATTGCAGATGGGTGTTCTTTTCATATCCCTAGAGAATATCTGTATGTGGTTATACTGTTTTCATTGAGTATTGAGCTCTTAAATATGCTTAAAAGAAAACAACAACGTAAAATACGTCGTAAATAGGAGAAAGACATGTTGATCATCAAAGCGTTTCATATCATTACAATGGTAACTTGGTTTGCTGGGTTATTTTATCTTCCTCGTTTATTTGTCTACCATACGCAGGCAAAAGATAAAACCAGCATTGAGCGTTTTCAGACGATGGAATTTCGGTTGTTTTATGCAATTATGTGCCCTGCAGGTGTCATGACAACTGGGTTGGGACTTTGGTTATTTAGCAATGATCCTGTTTATTATGCGCATGCTGGTTGGATGCAATTTAAACTAGCTATGGTAGGATTATTATGGATTTACCACGGTTATTGTGGCTATTGTGTGAAATGCTTTGCTGAAAAACATAACAAACATTCCACCAAATTTTATCGAATATTTAATGAGATCCCAACTTTATTACTGTTTGTTATTGTAATATTGGCAGTGGTCAAACCTTAGATATTCTATTACGGTATATGTTCTATAAAGTCTTCTTTGGTAGCGCCACAATCTGGGCAAAACCAATTTTCTGGTACGTCTTCCCAGAGCGTGCCAGCTTCAATACCTTCCTCAGGAAAACCCTCTGACTCTTTGTATATGAGTCCACAGATGACGCACATATATTCTTTGTATGTAGTGACTTGTTCCATCTCTTTTGATCTCGCTTTCTAGGATCTACTGGCTATTCGGTCAATTTTTCTTCATAGTCAGAATTAAAATAAGAGGTAATCTACCTGTAATTTTAGAAATTGTAAAGGTAAAGAGTGCTGAGAGAGCAGAGCAAACATATCTTGTACACAAGTTTAAGTCTGACGTTCGGTGTCCTCAGTGTTGCTGCTCGGATATATTGGGTTATCAATCTAAAAATTAAGGTGAGTACTATAGTCTGTTGACAGTGCATCTCCGGAAGCCCTACGTCCTGTAGGGTTTACGGAGATGAATTGTCAACAGACCCTAGTAATTTCCATATAAATTCGGCAGAATGTTGGGATGAGCGTAATGCTTCTGTTTAATGGATTATAAATAGACAAGGGGAGTGAGTATGAAAATGAAACTGGTCGCTGTTAGTGTGTTGGCTACAATGATGACAGCACCGTTTGCGCAGACTGAATCGATGGAATTAAAAACAGATATGGATAAAGTGTCTTATTCTATTGGATACGATCTTGGCATAAACATTGCAAAAAAGGGTATTGACATAAACGTTCGAGCTTTGGCGCTTGGCATCAAGCGTGGCATGGGCGAGGGTCCCCAGCTTTTAACTGATGAACAAATGAAAACTACGCTCATGGCTTTTCAAAAACAAATGATGGCAAAAGCTTCTGTTGCGTATGAAAAATCAGCTAAAGAGAATCAAGTCAAAGGTCAATCATTCTTAGCAGAAAATAAGAAAAAAGCTGGTGTGGTGACGACCGCAAGTGGTTTACAATATAAAGTCCTCAAAGAAGGAAAAGGTGCTAAACCTACGGTGGATGATGTCGTGACCGTGGATTATACAGGCACCATGATTGATGGTACGGTCTTTGATACTACAGAACAGACTGGCGGGCACCCTGCAACATTTCCATTGAATCAAGTGATCCGAGGTTGGACAGAAGCTTTGCAGTTGATGTCTCTAGGCGCTACGTATGAACTAGTCATTCCATCACCTTTGGCTTATGGTCCAAAAAGTGCAGGAGAAACCATTGGGCCGAATTCGACTTTGATTTTTAAAGTTCATTTGATTTCGATCGATGCGAAGAAGAAAGGTAGCTAGATAAGTTTTATCCCCTTCCACGTTCATGGGAGGGGAGTAAAATAAAGGTGATTTAAGCATCATATTATCCTTCATCCGCCCTTTGGGCACTTTCTTCCCTTGAGGGGAGAAGGAATCCTCATACTGGTTTATTATGATAAAAAAACTCTTCATTGTATTACTACTAGGATTCTCGTCGGGCATACCCTTGTCATTAGTGAGCTCTACGCTGCAAGCTTGGTTTGCTGATGCAGGCTTGTCTATTTGGATAACCAGTTCTTTAAGTTTGGTCAGTTTGCCTTATCTCTTTCGTTTCTTATGGGCTCCTTTTCTAGATCGATATAGAATTTTAGCCTTAGGTAGGCGGCGAGGATGGATTTTTGGCATGCAGATATTATTAGTGCTTGGATTGCATGTGATGACATGGTTCACACCGCAAGCATCGCCATGGGCTATGGCAACACTATCGTTTGTACTAGCTATTTTTTCGGCTACTCAAGATGCTGCGATTGATGCGCAAAGGGTAGAGTATTTATCGAGTGATTATTATGGGCTTGGCGCTTCCTTGGCAAGTACTGGGTATCGTATGGGGATGTTGTTAAGTGGTGGCGTTGCATTGGTGATTGCGCAAAGCTATGGTTGGATCATCGCATATCGCGTGATGACTGTGGGATTGATAATAGGTATGGTCGCCATATTGTGGAGTACTGAGCCCAAAAAAAGCGTTAGTGAAAGCGGCATTGCTACAACCTATAAAGATGCGTTGCAAGACTTATTAGAGCGTCCTCATGTCCTATTTCTTTTATTCTTTATTTTATTCTATAAACTGGGAGAAGTGTTCACGACTTCGGCCAGTGGTATTGTGATGCCATTTCTGATTCAAGGGTTGGGATTTTCTTTAGCAACCATCGGTTATGTGAATAAAATATGGGGAGCCGTGGCTCTGGTAGTAGGTGGCATCGTGGGGGGGGCTGTGATGCTGAGAATTAGCTTGTATCAAGCATTGTTTTGGTTTGGTTTGTTACGAGCGATCACCAATGCACTTTTCATATTGTTGGCCATCGTGGGTAAAAATTTGTTTTTATTCTCAATTGCAGTGATGAGCGATAATTTTGCAGCTGGTATGGGTTCCACTGCGTTGGTGGCATTGATAATGAGCGTTGTTAACCAGAAGTTTACGGCTACGCAGTTTTCCATTTTAGTTTGTATTGCGGGGGTACCACGCGTATTTTCTGGACCGATAGGGGCCTTTTTACAGAGTCACTATGGATGGGTAGGGCTGTATATTATTGCGTTTTTGTTGTCGTTAGGATTTATCCCGTTTCTTCAACGAGTCCGCGGGCAACCTTGTTTTCAAGTGAAAAAACACACGCACAATAAGTCCCGTGCCTGAACTTGGTGCATCTAAACTAATCTCAGCATGATGTAATGAGACAATTTGTTGCACGATTGCCAATCCCAGGCCACTTCCCGTGCTTTTTTTGCCAAGTTCGCGAAAGAAGCGCTCGAAAACACGAGCACGGAATTGTTCGGGTATCCCGGGTCCGTTGTCCTGCACTTCTAAAACGACGGCTGTTTGCTGTTGATATACGCGAACAATAATATGCCCTTGTGGTTCAGTATAACGGATAGCGTTGTCTACCAAGTTTCTGACTAAGATACTGATAGCGGTGGGTGTACCAGGAAAAGTTGCCACATCTTGGCCGGGTTCAAACTCTAACTCAATGTGCTTCTCAATGGCACTGGGCGCGAGCATCGCTAAAATTTCGCGTGTTATTGTGATCAAATGCACCGAGTCCAAATCCTGTGAAAAGGCCTGATCGGGTACGAGCTTACTCATGGTTAATAATTGTTGTACGATATGCGTGTTGCGGTTTACGCTGGCGATGACCTTTTGGAGCGCGATATTCTTTTCATTGATGTCCGAAGTATTTAAAGCAACTTGCGCTTGCGCTTTTAAAGCAGCCAGCGGTGTGCGCAATTCATGAGCTGCATCAGCAGCAAAGCGTGCTTCACGTTCGAAGCCTTCTTTGAGTCGAAAAAAGAGCTTATTTAATTCGTCAATAACCGGGCGAATTTCCTCGGGCAGTGCTTCAATTTTTACTGGCTCTAAATGATTGGGTTCACGATTGGCTAATTCTTCAGCCACTGATTCTAAGCTATCTAAACCACGGCCTACTACAATCCAAATGAGAAACCCAGCTAAAGGTAATATAAGCAGAATGATGTAGAGATCATCTAATGCAATGCGGCGACCTAATTCATTACGTGTATCATAACGTTCAGCCAAAACAGTGTGAATTTTGGCTTTGGGATTAGCCGTCGTAAAAACACGCCAATGCTGTTGCGCAATGAGTTTATTATTAAATCCTTCTTTGTTAGAGATCAACGGTAACTCGGGTGCGCCCGAAGAGTGCAAAAGTAATTGTTTAGAATTAGACCAAACCTGAAAGTTAAATTTTTCTAAATAATATTCTGGAGGCTGATTAGCGAGTTGTGCTTGGCTGTAATAAGTTTCAATTTTGCTGGGAATGGCGTTCAAAGCTTGTTGAATCGATGGTAATTGACGTTGATACACATCATCGCCTAGTAGAGCTTGATAAGACAAAGCTGAAATGGCCAACAAAGTATCCAGATGCTCTTGGATGTTTTTCTGGTCCAAGTAATAGTTCCCTACGGCGGTCAAAGTGGTTGTGAGTGTTACCGCAAATAAAAGATTGATCAGTAAAAATTTACGTATCGAGGATTTCAATTGGCACTATCCTTGGGGAGCTTGTCTATCAAATAACCCACACCACGGATGGTTCTAATGAAATTAGCATTTAGTTTCTTACGCAAATTATGAATATGGACTTCCAACGCATTACTATCGACTTCTTCATCCCAACTATACATGCTCTGCATGAGTTGCTCTCTAGAGAGCACCTGACCACTTGATTCAATAAGCTTTTGGAGTAGGGCGAATTCACGGCGAGGTACATTAATCGGCTGTCCATCCACTAATACAGAGTGTGCAGCGGGATCAATCGTAATATTGGCATACTGTAAGATAGTATCTGCGCGACCTTGCGCACGTCGTGTTAAAGCGCGTACCCGTGCACCTAATTCATTCAAGTCAAAGGGTTTGGTGATATAGTCGTCGGCGCCCGCATCTAAGCCTTTGATGCGATCATCGATTGATTCGCGGGCAGTTAAAATAATCACAGGCGTTTTGTTTTGTGATTGACGAATGGTTTGCAAGAGCGTCATACCCGATATTTTAGGTAAGCTAAGGTCAAGAATGATCAAATCAAACGCTTCGGTTTTAATGACATTGCGTGCGATTTCACCATTTTTTAACCAATCTACAATGTAACCAAATTGGGTTAGACCGGTTTTGACCGCATCGCCCAATAGTTCATCATCTTCAACAAGCAATAAACGCATCTCAGTTCCTTGGTGTTATGGACGGCTGGATGAAGTTATCACCGCATGTTTGGCTAAGTATAAAGCTTGGATAAACACAAATAAGAGCATGCACCCAACTCCGCCAAATAGTTTGAAATTAACCCATAAATCGGTGGTATAGAAATAGGCAACATACAAATTCAGTGATCCCATCACGATAAAATAGACAGACCATGCATAATTAAGGCGACGCCAAATTTTAGAAGGTAAATTCACATTGCCTTCCATCATTCTTTGAATGAGTGGTTTTGCACCAATGTAATTGGAACCAAGAAAGACCAAAGAGGATAACCAATAAATACCCGTAGGTTTCCATTTAATGAACCAAGGATTATGAAAAAATAAAGTAGCACTGCCGAGCAGTAAAATGAGCGCCATGCTTGCTAGGTGGAGCTTTTCGTAGTGTTGATGTTTCAAACGAAAAAATAGGACTTGTGCGACAGACGCAGCCATCGCAACGGCTGTAGCCGTGTAGATATCAAAAAATTTGTAAGCAAGAAAAAACAAAATAATAGGAAAAAAATCAAATAAAAGTTTCATGAGACCTGGCGGACCGAGTAAGATTCATGAATTATATCGTGTTGATGCAGAAATCGCCAGTGGTGTAAAAACGCCATACTGGCTTGTAAGTGACAAATTGATTGTATTTTGTGATATGATCGCAGTTGTTTATGCTACCCAGAGCCCAGAATGAAAAAAATCCTTATTACCTTTGTTTTAGTATGTCTTGCGTTTGTAAACAGTGCACAAGCCAGGCAAGCAGGTTGCAGAGAGTTTATTGTCAATATTGAGAATGGTAGTGCAAATGATTGTCTGTTGAAGGATCAATCAATTTTGAGTGGCGTTCCATTTGAGGGCTCACAAATTCCAAATACTCTTTTACAAGGTCAAGCTATCCAATTTGTCATGACGAGCAAGTTTAAAAATACAGCTATGTTGTATCTAAGGTATCAATGTGGGGAAGATGAAATTGAACTACTGTCTAATAAACCCTTTTATGATAGTTTGATTATGCTTAGGATACCTCCAGTTGAAGGACATGTGCTCAGTAAAAACAAGATGGATGCTATGTTTTCGCAAAGCCCACCAACGATGTGCCAGGTTTGGTATGATACCGCTCCGGCGGAAATTTCTTGGAAAATACTTAATTAACAAAATTTTCAGAAAGTAGCTTTGATGCAGCACAGCGCTGCGCTGCGTTACACAAGGCTACTTATTCGAAATAGTTCATTGAACTGCGTCATTCTCGCCTAGACAAAAACAAGCAATTGATTTAAAATGCGCCAAATTTATTCACAGGCAGGGCGTTAGGATGAATATTCATAAGGTGTTTGATTTAGGCCTTAGTTTGTACCAGGCTTACAATGAACAATACGGTGATAAAGATAGGCGGTTTATAAATCAGAACGGCGGTGTTATTAAATTGGCTGAGACCGCTAATCCTGAAGCTTTGCGAAGATATCGTGAAGCCTTTGTTTTTTATGTTGCATTTGAGCACTCAGGACACTCCTATATTGCGGCATATCTTACCAGGTCAAATTATGTTCAGGCTGATTCTGTGTTTGAAAATGCAATCAAAACATGTGCCGGTGCCAGAGATACTGAACGGTATGCAAGTTTTGTACAAGAGTTAGATATTGGATTCCATCGGGAGCTTCTTAATAGGCAAAGTCCATTTTTATTTTTAGGATCTTCTAACAACTATCCTTCCTTAGCATCTCCTGCTATGCGACCAATAAGCTTTTCACAAGTCGATGATTTGATGCCATACAGTTTTTTCATCGAAGTCATGACTTGTAAAGAAATGAAGGTTTTTGCTGTACTATTGATATTGTCAGGTCTGATTGCTTTGACATTGGGAATCGGTGGCTTGTTGAACGTCGCAGTGGCTGCTAGCGCGCTGAAGGCGGTTGGTGTGAGTGCGATGACTGCAACAGTAGGCGGAACAGTCTCTGCAGCCATTGGCGCTGCTATTTTGTTATATAAACCTAAACCAACGGAACGTAAATTGTCTAGGTTGGCTACGGCAACTATGGATTTTCAGGGCGGATCTGATGATTATGATGGTGCCGAGGAGGATGGTCATGACGCGACTAAAGGACCGTTAACAGCAGCGGGTATGGCGTTGATGCGACGTTTATAATAAAAGCATGTAGAGTTTGATGTATAATGCAAGGTAATCAAATGGTATAAACCTTCATTACGCAGCGCTTTTGGATATCATTACCCATATCTTTTGCAGAGCTCGGAACGGTCCCCTCGCCCGCGACAGAAGCATTTGAAAAAACCAGATGTTGAACGCGGGAGAGGGCTAGGGAGAGGGTAAATGTCGTATTTCTCCCTCTCCTCAATCTACTTTTACAATGGTTTCTTCCGCGATGGGGGCTTTTCGAGCTTTGTAAAAAAGTTGTTGGTTATGATATAGCTGCCTCAAAGCTATAAGTTTTGTTTGTTGGAAGAAAAAGTGCTCAATCAATCTATGCATGAAATGATGCAGTCCTATCTGGCTCATCTTTACAGTCCCTATGCGAGTGACATTAAAAAATCGTTGTTTTTCTATAAAAACGAGCATTATGGAGAAATGTATTACTATAGTTTTATGATTTTACTTGGTCATTTAAACTTGACCGACAAAGATCATTTTTTAGATATAGGTTCTGGCTTAGGTAAAATTGTTTTTCAAACATTTCTGACTACGCATGCTGCTTCTGTCTCTGGTATTGAAATCAATGCCCTCCGGCATCAAGTGGCAGTAAAAGTGAATGATAGCTTACGCCAACAATTGCCGGATATGTTTACCCCAGCTAGAACCATGCAAATTATCCAAGGCGACTTTTTACAATATGATTTGACGCATATCACCGTGATATACGTATGTTCTACTGTTTTTTCTTTTGATTTACTCTCTGAGATAGGGAAAAAAATCTCTGTCATGCCCCATGTTAGAACCATTGCATCATTACGAAAACTACCAAATTTAAGTGGCTTCCAACTAAGTAAAAAAATATTCCTTCACGCTGATTGGGAAAAAGTACCCTGTTATATCTACGTAAGGAAAGTATGATGACGAACCAAGACACTGATTCTGTTCTATATTTGACTCAGCAACTTACAAAACTGATGAGTGCTAGCGTAAAAAAATCGTATCGGCGTGCTTATAACTTGAAGCGAATACAGCGTTTTTTGATCACGACGGTTGGCGTTTTTCTCTTACAGTTTCTCACGATGACTCATCTTACAGTGACCTATCCTGCTTTACCTATGTACCCGCCAATAGGTTCGGCTTTTGTGATGCTTTATTTATTAGGCAATACGTCATTGTTAGGGCTGTTTCTAGGTTGTTTTTGTGCTTATTGTGCGCATGGGCTAACCTTGCCTGCGTTGTTTTTATATATTAGTGCAGATCTAGGCGGTGCGTATTTGGTCGTGCGCTGGTGTCAATCTGTGTTCACATCGGATCACTCCATTTTTGTTGACACGAAGGAATGGTTGCGTTTTGTGATCTATGCAAGCATTGGCTGTCTTTTATCCGGCGCATTAAGAATGATTGCTATCCTATTGAGTGATATGAGTCATCTGTCGCTTGAAACAGTCGGGCATCATGTTTTGAGCTTATGGATTGCGGATTTAAATGCGATCATAGTGTTCACTGGATTTTTCTTAACTTGGATATCTGTTTACTTGGGAAGAGAGCGCGTTTTCCGTCAAAAAATCACTATCTATCATAGAGTCTGGTGGTTAGTTTGGGGATTATGCTGCGTAGGATTTTTGATGAAAATACAATGTCTGTTGTTGGCAATCATACTTTCTTTGTATTTATCTTATCGTTTTGGAATGCTCATTGCGACCGCGGTATCATATGTGTTGACGACGTTATTTTTAATTTACTTTACATTTAACCAAGCATACTTGTTACATGATTTAGGATTGCTGTTGTATACACTGATACCTTGTGGCGTATTATCTTTTTTGCTTGCTATGATCTGTATAGGACAAAGTACTAGTAAGGATATGTCATAAGATATTTTGTCAATTCAGAACCGGTTTGTCTGCAGGATGCAAGGTTTTTGGCTCTGAATTGTATAAAAAGCAAGAAGACGAACTATCTAGCTCGCGTTTATCTGCGCTCATTAAAATAAGTTCTATTGCTTTGTCCGCTGAGTTGGTGATATTCAAGAGACGACAATCAGATTCAGGAACTAATCCTAAATGAATGAATTTTAAAAATGACTGTGCTAATTGTTCTCCTTTATTGTTTGGGGCAAGAATAATAACTGGTATTCTCGGTTTGGCCCCGATATGTATTTTATCCAATGTTTCAAACATTTCCCATAGGGTACCTAATCCACCAGGCCCAATGATAACCGCCTGAGCATGATCCATTAAATCTGATTCACGTTTAGAGATGCTCTGATAGTTAAAATAATGCTCATTTGATCTGTAGTCACTTATTTTTTCCAAGCGTCCTAGATGCTTAACTGGTGTATGAAGACCTATCGCGATACCTTTGCCATCTTTTGCTTCTGTTGCACCGCGTTGTGCAGCTTCCATGATGCCCGGGCCACCGCCGCTTGCAATGGGCCATTTATCGCTGACAGGGAGTTCAGTCCATTTTCGCGCAAATATACGGATGAGCTGATACTCCGGTGTTTTTTCGTCAAATAAATGAGCGCCTCCAAAGATCGATACGGTGCCATAAGGCGCAACACGTTTTAAAAGTTGGCGAGAGCAATAATTCTCTTTCACCTCATCAAGAAAAGAAGGCGTAGTATTTTGAGGATTGGGTAAAATGGAGCAGTCTATATGTTCTGCAATACAATGTTCCAAAGGTAATTTGGGCGTAGTGTTGCTGTGAGCAACAATAGTTAGAATCATGGATAAAAATATAATAATGCTTTTTTTAATCATGTTTTGTCTCTCCAAGGATACCCGTAAAGAGCGTAGTAGCCGCTACTTTTTCGCCAAAAAATACCTTTTTATGCTATTTCCATGCCTGGCTGCATAGGTAGTATCTTGCGTGGATTTCCAGATCATTAAATTTTGCCCTGGTTGTAGGGTTGCTTGTTCGTCTAAATGATTCCATTCTTTTATTTGCTGTTCTGTGACCTTAAATTTCTGAGTCAGTGCTTTGAAACTATCTTTTGCATCAACAATATAAATAATTTTATAGGCCTGAGGTTGGTTATAGTGCGTGTGTTTGGGTGCTGAATTTGTTGCAAACATATTATTGGGGATCAGAATGTATTGTCCCTTGGGAAGGATATTAGTACTGAGCTGGTTCAATTCTTTGATCATATTGACTGTGGTATGATGTTTTGCAGCAATGACATTAAGATTGTCTCCGGTACGCACACGATATCTGGTCCACGAGACCCTTTTGTTTTTCGGAACATGAGCAAGATTACGATTGAAGCTTAGGACTTTATTTGCTGGGATGAGTAATTTATACGGTTGGTTGGGTGCAGTTGTCCAGCGATTATACCCTGGATTGAGTTTGATCAAATCTTGATAACTGATACCAGCTAAGGTTGCGGCATGTCCCAAGTCAATCTGACCCCCAATATTGACTTCAGCAAAATAAGGAGCATGCGGAATATTAGGTAAGTGAATATGGTAACGTTGGGGATTTTGGATAATTTCAGCCAAAGCTAATAGACGAGGTACATAGGCTCGCGTTTCTTTCGGGACGGGTAATGACCAAAAGTCTCTATTGTGTTTTGCTTGGATAATTCTTGTGATACTGCCTTCTCCAGCATCATACGCAGCAAAAGCTAAAATCCAATTTTGGTTAAAATTGCGATGTAAATACTCTAAATAATTTAAAGCGGCATCCGTTGAAGAGGGGATACTGCGGCGACCATCGTACCACCAGTCTTGTTTTAAGCCTAAATCAGTCCCCGTACCAGGCATAAGTTGCCATAGCCCTGCTGCTCCAGCTCCAGAGTAAGCAAACGGATTAAAGGCACTTTCAACCATAGGAATCAGGGCAAGTTCACCAGGTAAGTGTCGTTTTCTTATTTCAGTAATAATATGGTAAATATAGGGCTCAGATTGAGTGAGAGACTGAATGTAATGGGGATGGCGCAGTAACCAGCGTAACTGAGCCTGTACTTCGGGACGTGATGTTTCATGATTGAGCACAAATTGTTGACTGAGAACGTCCCATACTGAATGGATTGCATAGGCCTTGGTTACCATTGGCAATAGGAGTATGAATAGAAAACATAGTCCTTTAGCCAATGTTTTGCAGAACATATGACGATCTCCCCGGATTGAAAATTTTCAATAAACTATCAAAAGCACTTCGTAATGCTTGCTCTAATAGAAAGGGAGGGTTGTATAGATAGAGTCCACAACCATCCATGCCAAGTGCCGACTTAGAATTTAAGTGAAACTCTGCACGCAGAGCCCGCACATTTGGTATCGCAGCCAGGCCAGTTAGCAATTGTGTATGCAGCCTTCCATCTATAATAGGATACCATATGCAAAAAACACCTGACTCAAAAAGACGCAGTGCTGCTTGGACTTTTTTCGGTACGATTCGATATTCATCTTTTATTTCATAGCTGGGATCAATCATTATTAACCCACGCCGTTCAGGTGGTGGCAAGCGTGCTATCAATTCATGGTACCCATCTCCTTGCTCGCAATGTGCACGTGGGTAACGCTTGGTTATCTGTTGCAAATGCTCAAATTCACGAGGATGTTGCTCGCAAAAGAATAAGCGATCTTGACTCCGTAATAGCTGCATAGCCAATGCCGGAGAACCTGGGTAATAACGTAAATCACCGTCTGGATTCCAGTGTTCTAGGGCAGTAAGATAACTTGAAAAGGGGGCAGGGAGCTGCGCTCGCTCTGACCATAAGGCCGTAATGCCAGACAAATACTCCTGATTTTTCATGGCTTCTTTGTCACGTAAATCATACAGACCACGCCCAGCATGTGTATCAAGGTAGAAAAGTGGTTTTTCCTTTTGAGTCATATAAGACAAAATGTTGCATAAACCCAGATGTTTGATGACATCCGCAAAGCATCCTGCGTGGTAAATATGTTGATAACTAAGCATCTTTAAATCTGCAATAAAAAAAAAGAACTATACTATAAATATGTCGCGTATGCGAAGTATACCTTTTACGAATGAATTTTAGGGATTTTAAGTGATTTGATTTTTAATCACAGTTTAGGACTAACATAAAAACCTAAAGTTTAGTAACGCAAACCCTCCGTCTTTGCGAGCGCAGCGAAGCAATCTAGTGGCCTAATGCGGTGTCGATAAATGCCACTAGATTGCTTCGCCTACTGCTCGCAAAGACGGAGAGGGTGAGCAGTTACAAAATTTATTAAAAATTAAGATGTGTTGGTGACATTAAAGGAGAAATAAACATGAAACATCATTCTGATCAAGAAGAACCTCTTTCTTTTTCTGAATTTGGCGAAGACTGTGAATTGGACCCTGCCGATAGTCGACGTAAAAAAGAAATACGCCGCAAATTAGAAGAGCGCATGGAACGGCGACGTTTGAAACAAGAGTTAGAAGATTATGATGGTGAGTATGGTGACGATTTCGAGTGGGATGAGTTTGATAAAGACTAAACGTGCTAGCAAGCATGACTAAGCTTTATTTTTAATCCAACAAGTCACTGTGTTTTCCAACAACATGGTTACGGTCATAGGTCCAACGCCACCTGGTACCGGTGTGATCCAAGCGACGCGGGCTTGTGCTTGTGCAAAATCAATATCCCCTTGAATTTGATTGGCGGCGGTTCGGTGAATACCAATATCGACAATGATTTGTTTCGCGTGCAACCATTCCATATGCACCAAATTAGGCACGCCAGTTGCGCTGATAATTAGATCCGCTTGCCGAATATGCCGTTCTAAATTTTTAGTTTTGCGATGAGCAATCGTGACTGTCGCTTTGGCGAGTAGCAACTCTAAGGCCATGGGTCTTCCAACAATTGTGGAGGAGCCAATCACCAAGGCTGAGAGTCCTGCGACATTTAATTGATAATGTTCCAATAAACGCATCACACCCCAGGGCGTGCAGGGTCGCATTTGTGGATGGCCTTGTGCCAAACGTCCCATATTTAGGGGATGAAATCCATCTACGTCTTTATTCGGATGGATGCGTTCAATGATGGTGCTGGCACGAATATGTGTGGGTAAAGGTAATTGCACCAAAATACCGTCAACATCAGGAGAATGATTCAATTGATCTAATAAGTCTAAGACGACGTGTTCTGGGGTATCCGCAGAGAGAAGATGAGGCATCGACTGAATCCCTAGTTCTGCGCAGGCTTTGCGTTTGTGTCCTACATAGATCAAGGAAGCGGGATCGGAGCCAATCAATATCACCGCCAAACAGGGTGGTCTGTGTCCAGTTCGCGTGATTTGACTGACACGTTGTTTGAGAGAATTTCGAATCAAAGAGGAAACGAGCTTACCATCAAGAATAGCTGCTGGCATATCCATCCCCCTTAAAACGAAAATTACAACATAAAACGGCTTAGCGAGCAACATGAGCTAGACAAAAAACGGTATTTAGGATAGATTTCCCATTATTTCCTGAGATTTATTGCATGCGTATTGCCCTAATAGTGGAATATGATGGTAGTCAGTATCATGGTTGGCAAGCGCAAAATGGGTTGCATACTGTACAGGGTACAGTAGAGGCGGCGTTGAGCCAAATTGCAGACGAAGATATCAAAGTGATCTGTGCCGGAAGAACGGATACCGGTGTGCATGCTACCAATCAAGTCGTTCATTTTGATACGGATAAAGAACGCGCTGTGCGTGCTTGGATTTATGGTGCTAACTCTTTGTTACCGAAAGACGTTTGTGTGCGCTGGGGCAAGGAAATGCCAGACACGTTTCACGC
>CAISKC010000548.1 GCA_903885895.1 uncultured Legionella sp. | reverse complement strand
TTCCTCGGAAATGAGTTGGACCTTATCAGCGATGCGCTGAATTACTGTCGACAGCTCGTCAACCGATAAATCGCTGGAGGAAGGAGGGGTTTGCTCACTCATACTGGCATTGTAGCCTTGACTGCAAACCCTTTGAAGCCCCTAATGATTTTTGCTGGAAAGTGGCTGAACCTAGCCCGAAAAATGGGCTTGACCCTCCTATCGGGGGTCAAGGGTAAATTGAACTTATTTCATGGCATATCGGATGCCGGCAAAGATATTTGAACCCATGGGGTTATAACCATAGGTCAACTGGTATTGCTTGTTAAGTATATTGTTCCAGCGTGCAAAGATGGTCCAATTTTTTTCAAATTCATAGCTTGAGTAGAGATTGAATATTGAATATCCACCCATTACACCGCTGTATGGGTTTCCGGTAACGGAATCAGACCCAGAAACATCCTGTCTTTGTCCAGAGAAGGTTCCACCAAAGCCTGCAATTAACTTTTGATAGTTGTATTCAACCGATGCGTTGCCAAAGGTTCGAGCCCTTTTAAGCAAGACCGTATCATTCGTCACATCTTCTGGATTCTGTTGATCAATTGAGCCCTTCAAATTAAAGTTGCCAAGATAGGCGCTTCCTCCAAGTGAAATGCCAGTAATTCTGGCTAATCCAACATTGGTTGCACAACCATAGGCGCAGTTCGTGGTAACCGGTCCGACCTGTATAAGATTGCTAATGGTATTGCTATAAGCCACTACGTGAGCTTCGTAAGTTTTGACATCGTAGTGCAATCCAATTTCAGTATTTTTACTTTTTTCTGGAAGTAAATTAGAGTTGCCATAACCGGGATAGTAGAGATCATTAAATGTGGGCGCTCTAAAGCCTGTGCCGTAGTTAATGTTTGCACGCCATTCCTTGGTAAAGAAGTAACCGTATGAGATTGCCCCGGTAGTTTGAGGGCCATATCCTGTAATGCTGTCATTCCGAATGGAAATATTCGCTAAATTGTCACCCCTTTTTAGTTGATATGAGGCTGCAGCTGAATTGGTATTTCTAGTCTGGCTAAAATTTTCTTGTTGATAAGTTGTATACCAATTAATTTGATTGGTAGTAACCGATTGCGTGCGTCGCTCAGCCAATATTTGCAAAAGATCTGTGCCGATTGATATATCGTTTTGCCAGTTATAAATGTTTTGTTTTGTATTTGTAACGGGGTTGTATATTGTCGAATTCGCATTCGCAGGCTCCCATATTTGCCCGCTATTATTCGATAGAGAAGCTTGTAACTTACTTTTCCATATATCGGTGATCTGATTGTTGGAGAAAAGTGTATAAACGCCAGTTTGGTTGATGAAGTTATTTGCCTGCTGAATGTTCGAACATACATAGTTTGGGCTTGTACACCCTGGTCCGCCATTATCAGTGCTATTAATCCCGGGCACTTGCGAATTCATGCGACTTTGTAACATTTGAAATCCAAATATCTGTCCTTTATCCCACTCTTGAGAAAGCTTTCCTGTAACGGCGCTTTGTACGTAACCTGATTTCATTGCAGTCATTCCAAATGGGTTATTGCTGGCAATGGTGTTGTATCCAGTTGATAGGGTTTGACTGACTCCTAGTGAATAGCGGATTTTTTGATCCCCTTCTGTTGAGCCATAGATGCTGGCATCACTCACGCTGGTTCCATAGGTCCCATAACCAGATGAGGCACTAACCTTAGCGGGGCCATTACCATCTTTTGTAAAGATCTGAACTACACCGCCAATAGCGTCAGAGCCGTATAAGCTGCTTTGCGGTCCAAAAATGATTTCAATATGGTCGATTAAAGGTAATGGGATGGATTCCCATGGTGGGCCACCAGAAAATCCAGAATCAACCCGAACACCATCAATTAATACCAAGCTTTGTGCACTTGAGGTACCCCTCAAAAATACGCTGGAGAGTGCGCCCCCACTTCCACCATTGCCATTAGCGATTTCTACGCCACGCTGTCTCTGGAGTAACTCAACCAAGCTTGTTTGTCCTGCCTGCTGAATTTCTTCGGGACCAATGTAGTCGTAATCTGCCAGTACGTTATTACCTAAAGTAGGAGCGCGATTGGCTGTAACAATTACTGGATCCATCGGGTTTGGTGCAGCTGCTACCAAAATACTAGAATTATTTTGTGCAAATACTGCTGTGCTGAGGGTTATTGCGAGGCCGCAAAGTAGGGCGCTTACTGCTCTGTTGTTGAACTGCTGTTTCATGATGCACTTTCTGCCTTCGAATCACCTAGCTAACTTCCCCGTAAGCTGGGTCGAACAGAATTTCACTCTACAGAGTTCGAGCGTCAATTGGGCATCCTTGCCAGGTGGCATGGGATGCTTCGTC
>CAISKC010000547.1 GCA_903885895.1 uncultured Legionella sp. | reverse complement strand
TTCTCCGGAGTGACTGGAGTTCAGACGTGTGCTTTCCGATCTGTACCTTCTGTAATTCGACGATAATTTAAAGTAGGTTGGGCCGTTGTATAGCCGGGGACATACCTGACAGTGTTCGGCCCAACAAACCTACGCAGAATTACTAAATCGGTATAAAACGCTTTATTATATTTCAATAAATTTTTTGTAATGCCCCAGGTACGTCATCCTGAGCGCGTCTTTTTGCGAGAAGGATCTCCTGAGTGTGGCATCGTCTCTAACATATCAATTGGTATAAATCTTTCCACTCAGGATTCAATGTATTGCAGGAATAGGTATATAGTTAATTAAAATTTAAATGACCTGTTAAATTTTAATTAACTAAACTTCAAAAACGTGGCCTTATTGAAACCGTAATTGGACATTTAAAGCACTGTTATCAAGTTTGGCATACTCGTCATCGTTCAATTATTAATGTGTTGACTCATTTGGTTGCAGCGCCTTGGCTGCTTATGCAATTGAACCGTTGCAGTTTGGATCTCTGAAAATGCTAATGAATTGTGCAAAATAAAACCCACTATTGGGGTTGGTTAATTTTCAGTCAATCATGTTAAAATGCCAAAGATGGAAGTGGATTCTTAATAATAATGACTGGATGACCTGTGTTTTTCGGAGTATTGATTTTTAAGGAACTAAACATATGTTAAGTAGACCTCATTACCAGGGAAGAAAATTAAATAAAAATCTACGCCAGTTGGCTCACTTAGCGTTGAAAATGATTAGATCACCGTACCTTACAACAGATGAGGATCGAAGCGATTATTATAAAAATTATCGAACTATTTACACATTTAGCGATCCGGGACATCTATTAGATGATGAAATTTATTTTCTACTGGCAGATCAGGCATTGCAAGATTTAAGAGCGCACATCCCGCAGCTTGACTCACCCAAATTAATCAAGAGATTTTTTCAAGGTCACATTCATGAGCAACTATATGCAGGCACAACCCCTCCGCTAACTGATGGCTCATCAGATGATGAAGAGGTCCGGCCGGGATTCTAAGGAGAAAATTGAATTGGTAGAAAATTTCCATCGGTTCAATGGGCTAAAACACTCTACAGCTAACCAGGATCAAGAGCAGGATGACGTACCTGGGGAGTTACATTTTTTTTAAAACCAAATCATCAAATTGCAAGACTACATCTCTGATTTCACTACCATTTTCGCTGTTTTGCGCTGTTCTTGCCAGGTTTGAAACAAGACATAAAAAACCGGTACAAACACCACCGCCAAACACGTAGATGCCAGCATCCCGCTACATACTGTGATGCCAATAGATTTCCGTGCATTGGCGCCAGCGCCGCTCGCAAATACCAAAGGTAAGACGCCCATAATGAAGGCGAATGAGGTCATTAAAATAGGTCGAAAGCGAGTTTTTGCACCTAGTACGGCGGCTTCTAGGATGCTTTTATTGTGCTGCTCACGTTGTTCACGGGCAACCTCTACGATCAAAATCGCATTTTTAGCAGCCAAAGCAATTAATAATAAGATCCCAATTTGAGTATAAATATTATTAGCCAGACCAAGCATGGCCAAAACCATGACAGTGCCTATCAACGCCAGCGGTACGCTTACAATAATGGCCAATGGGGTGAACCAATTCTCATATTGTCCAGCCAAAATCATGTAGACGAGGATCAATGACATGAGGAATATATAATAACTGAGGTTCCCTGCGAGCTTTTCCTGGTAAGCCGTACTGGTCCATTCATATGAGAAACCAGCAGGGAGGGTTTGTTTGGCTAATTCTTCCAGAGATTGAATAGCTTGTCCGGAGCTATATCCCTGCGCCGCAATACCATTGAGTAAACTCGAAGGATACAGATTATATAAAGAAATCAGGGCGGGTCCCACAGAGGGATTGATGTCGGTTAATGTTCCTAAAGGGACCATTTCCTGTGATTGATTGCGTACGTAAAAATGCCGTACATCATCGATGGTCATCCGTGATGGGGCATCCGCTTGGACATAGACTTGAAAAACTTGGCCAAACTTTGCAAACAGATTGACATAAGAGGAACCGAGATAAGTTTGTAATGTATCAAAGGCATCACCGACTGTGACACCGAGAGACTCTGCTTTGGTTCGATCAATGGGTGCCGATACTTGTGGCACAAACGCTCGAAATGACGTGATCATTTTTTGAATGTCCGTCGCAGTTTGACCTCTTTTTACCAGTTGGTCGGTCACTAATTGTAATTTTTGATAATCAAACGATCCGTCTTGTAATTCAATCTGCATTTGGAATCCACCGGATAAACCAAGTCCTTGAATAGCAGGAGGTACGATAACGGTGATTTGTGCATCCATTGTTTTGGCAGCTATCTCATTGAGTTTGATATAAAGACTTTGTAAGTTTTGTGCTTTACCTCGTTCGCTCCAATCTTTAAAAATGATATATAAGATCCCAGCGTTTGCGAGATTACCGTTATTATCCAGCAGTGAAATGCCATCAATACTGATGGCATTGGCCACGCCATCTACTTTGGAGACTTGGGCACTGAGTGCTTGCATGACTTTTTCGGTACGGTCCAACGTCGAGCTATCTGGTAAAATGACATTGAGGACCAAATAACCCTGATCCTCAATAGGAATGAATCCCGTAGGAATACGGCTCAGCCCCACTATGGCGCATATGACGAAGACCACACCTATGAGGCATACTGGTTTGTGATGATGTACCAGTTTGGTTATAAATGCGGAATACCTCGCTTCTAGGGGATAGTAGATCTCATCAAATTTACGGAAAATCACATTTTTCTTCCGCTTGGGATCGATGGGTCTCAACCACAAAGCGCATTGAGTTGGTTTTAAAGTCACGGCATTGATCGCACTGATAAACGCAGTGGCGGCAATCACCAAGGCAAATTGAGCATACATGGCGCCAGTTAAACCTGGTAAAAACCCAGGCGGGATGAATACTGCCATCAATACCAGCGTTATACCAATGACAGGACCCATTAATTCGTGCATTGCTTGAATGGCTGCATTTTTAGGCGTCATGCCGCGCTCGATATGTTGTGTCACGCCTTCCACAATGACGATCGCATCATCCACTACAATCCCGATGGCCAGAACCAAAGCAAATAAGGTTAACAAATTGATGGTGAACCCTAGCGCGTACATGGCAATAAATGCCCCAATGATGGTGACGGGTACGGTGGTTGCTGGTACTAGTGTCGCGCGAAAGTTTTGTAAAAATACCAAAATAACAATTAACACTAAAATGCCGGCTTCAAACAAGGTTTTATACACTTCATTGACGGATGCATTGACAAAAATAGTGGTATCAAAAGGGATGTCATAGCGCAAGCCTGGTGGAAATTTTTTGGCCATTTTCTCGACGGTTGTACGAACCTCTTCTGCAACTTGTAAAGCGTTGGCACCAGGTAATTGATAAATGCCGATGGCTGCAGCGGGTTTGTTATTCAGCTTGGCTAATTGACTATAACTAGATGAGCCGAGTTCCACGCGACCGACATCTCGAATGCGCACAATTTGTGAAGCGGTGCTGGTATTGGCAGATTGATTAGGTTCAGTGGCTTTGGTTTTAACGATAATATTGGCAAACTCTTCGGGATCACTTAATTGTCCTGGTACATTGACCGTTAATTGATAAGACTGTTGGCCTTTAAGCGGAGGCGAAGCAATTTGACCGGCTGAAATTTCTTTATTTTGCTCAGAGATGGCATTTAGTACATCGTTAGGATTTAAGCCAAAAGAATACATTTTTTGCGGATCTAACCACACCCGCATGGCATAAGATCCCGAGCCAAATATCATGACGTTACCGACCCCAGGTAAGCGTTCTAATTCGTTTTGCATATTGATGGTGGCATAATTATTTAAAAATAAGCCATCGAATTCATCATGCTCTGAAGTCAGCGTGATAAATTGTAAGACGGCAGTCGATTTTGCTTGAACCATAATGCCTTGTTTTTGCACGACATCGGGTAGCTGGGCCAAAGCTGCTTGGACACGGTTTTGCACTAACATTTGAGCAAAATTAAGGTCCGTACCAATTTCAAACGTTACAATCAGATTGTATGCACCATTATTTGTACTATTGGATTGCATATATAACATTTTCTCTACCCCATTGACCTGTTGTTCAATAGGGAGCGCTACGGTTTTAATGAGTGTTTTGGCATCTGCGCCAGGGTAAGAGGTGCTGACTTGGATGGTGGGTGGGACAATGGCTGGATATTGAGAAACGGGTAGCACGCAAATGGCGATGATACCCAGAAAAACGAGCAGTAGGGCGATCACATTGGCTAAAACGGGCCGCTCAATAAAAAACTTAGAAATCATGGCGCCACCTTGTCTTGAGTCAATGGTGTGACTTGAATACCTGGCGCGGCATTTTGTAAACCGGACACGATGACATTGTCAGTGGCGGTCAACCCTTTAGTGATAGCGCGATAGTCGTTATCTGTCGCGCCACCTGTGGTGACACGTTTGATGAAGACGGTGTTTTTCTCATCCACAAGGTAAAGATACGCGCCAATTTGGTCATATTGAATAGCCGTTTCAGGGACAGTTAATTGCGTTTGAGGCTCGCTGATGGGCACTTGTACTTGGACAAATAACCCAGGTAATAATGTATAGTCTTTATTAGTCAGCAACGCACGGAACTCCATGGTACCAGTGGAGGCATTCATTCCTGTGTTCACAAAATTAAGCTTGCCGATATGCGAGAAATCTTTGCTATTTTGTAAACTTACATAGACGGGTATGCTATGAATGTCTTCTGGTTTCATGCCATTTTCATGCGCCAAGCGTCGCACTCTTAAGAAATCTAATTCATTGAGATTGAAATAGACGTAAATAGGATCGAGCTGTTCAATAGTCGCTAATTTAGTCGCTGCGCCATTTCCTACCAAATTACCCATATCGACCAAATGACGTCCCATGCGGCCATCAAACGGAGCTATGACGTGAGTGTAGCTATAAGTGATAGCAGCATTTCGGGCATTTGCGTTGGCTTTATCCAGCTCTGCTTTGGATTGTAAGACTTTGGTTTCCCATTCCTGGACGCTATTTAAAGAGGTTGCGTTTTGTTCATACATTTTTTGTTGACGTCGATGCTCGATCTGGGCGTAGGCATAAGATGCTTTTTCAGCTGTGACAGAGGCTTCGGCTTCTTTTAATTGGTCCCAATAAGGTTGAGGCTCTACAATGAATAATTCTTGTCCTTTTTTGACAAAGGTACCATCGGTGAAGTGGATGCCTTCAAGAAAGCCCTCAATACGTGCTACCAAGTCTACGGCATTATAAGCCACCAGCGTACCTGTTTGCTTCACATACTCTGAAACAGTAGCTGGTTTGGGTTTTTGGACGATGACGTTTGGAGCAGGAAAAGTAGGGGCTTGGCTTTTGCTCCAGCGCTGGATCCCCCAACCTAGACACAATAGGATACTGAGTCCAACTAAGGCTAATTTCAGTAATTTAGCTTGTTTATCTGTCATGATGCATCACCAATCAGGTACATAACGTTCTCGGATTTGTTGTGTCTTGGTTTTTGGAGGCTCATGATTGGGTTGTTGGAGTAAACAGCCCCAATTGGTGCGTGCCGCCATATCTTTCTTTATGTTATTTGGAACAATATCATTGCCGTTGTGAATTTGCCAGCCGCCGCCCAAAGAGCGATACAAGGCAACCAGCGCTTTTGGAATATTGCCTTGCGCATTGGTTAATGAAATTTGGACGTTGAGTTGTTGCATTTCGGATTGTAATACAGGGGTAAAATCTGATTGTCCTTCTTGGTAACGAATCATTGATAATTGCGTGGAGCTGGTAGCGGCATGATTCGCTGTTTGCAGGGCTGAGGCAGCTTTTCTGGACTCGATGAACTGTGTAATATTATCTTGTACTTCTTGCTGAGCGCTCAGGACTTTATTTTGATAGTCCAACAGTGCTTGTTGGAAAATAGCATCTTGTGCGCGAACCAAATTGGTGATTTGTCCATAATTTAAGATTGGCCAGGTAAAACCAGGGCCTGCTGCGATGGTGCGGCTTGACCAATTGAATAGTTCACCCAATGTTGAATTATTAATCGTATTTGAAGCAAATGAAAAGCTACCAATCAAGGAAATGGATGGGAAAAGTTCCGCTTTGATAGAGCCAATCATTTCAGATTGAGTAATGACCTTCATACGAGCTTCATAAATATCAGGCCGTTTTGCAAGGGTTTCTCTGGGGATACCCACTGCCACACCGGCCGGGGCGATTGGGATTCTACGCGGTTTTTGCAGGAGTGCATCTACTTTGTCGGGAGTGGTTCCTAATAATACACCCAAATGATCTTTTTGTTGTTGTAGCTGTGCGCGCAACGGCGGTAGAGTGGCTTCTGTTTGCGATAAAATAGTTTGTGCTTGCTCTACATCGAGTAAGCTCGTTTGACCTTCATGAAAACGAGTTTTGGTAATTTTTAAGATCCAGTACTGTACTTTGATATTTTTTTCCGTAACTCGGATCAACTCTTGAGACGTTCGAATGCTAATATAAGTGGTTGCGATGTCTGAACTCAAAGTGACCAAAGCATTGTCGTACGCGGCATAAGATGCTAAAAAACTGGCATCGTTCGCTAAAATGGCACGTCGGTACTTACCCCAAAAATCTAATTCCCAACTAGCCGTTGAGCCCAAAGTGGCAGTATTAAATTCGGATGGCAAGACAAATTGTAATGATTGTCCTCCAATGCGGTTGTAGTTCATATTGCCAGTCAGGGCTTGTTGCTGCGGAAACAGTTCACCAACTGACTGTGCTAGCTGCGCCCGGGCTTGGAGGACATGCACGGCTGTAGCTTGCAGGGATAAATTATTCGCATAACCACGTTGAATCAAAGCAGTTAAAATCGGATCATGAAAAGCTTTCCACCATTGTGCATTTTGAATTTTAGATTCTTTTATAGATTTGCTGGTTTTTTTCCAATGCTGCGCTATTTTTTGTGGTGGTTCCTTATAGTTAGGCCCAACCATACAAGCAGACAGCAATAGGATTGGTAGGATTGTGAGGATTCTGGATTGCAAAACCATCATATGATGGATGTCCGAATGAAATATATCCTTTGAAATTATCACATAAAGGAGGTTAAGCAAAATGGTAATTTCGTGCACGTCATCTCCAATTTACTCCGATTCGTTCGGGCTGAGGAGTAGCGTGCATGGATGTTATGCGGTGTATGTCATTATGCGCATTGTCTCAGTCTGAACGGATCTGGGTAAATTGCAAAACCGCGTCATCGAGTGTAGAGCAAAGTATTTTTTTATGAGAAGATGAAAATATGTAACCAATTAAGGATACCTGGATGCAAAATCGGATTGCGCTGATTACGGGTGGGATAGGGGATATCGGTACTGCAACCTGCCGTGAATTGGCCAAATTAGGTGCCAAAGTCATTGCGGCAGATCGGGCGCCGCAAGAACGTGGTGCAGCTTGGTGCGCGGAGCAGAAAGCAGCGGGTTTCGAGGTGGATTATGTGATCATGGATATTAATTCCTTTGATGATTGCGGAAAGGTGGCACAAGATTTGTTGCAGCGCTATGGTAGTGTCGATATTTTGGTCAATGCAGCTGGTACGATTAATGATGCGTTTTTACGTAAAATGACGAAACAGCAATGGGACGAAGTCGTACATACTGATTTAGATAGCATGTTTCATGTGACGCGCCATTTTATTAATGCCATGATTGAACGGCAGTACGGGCGTATCATTAATATTTCTTCGGTCAATGGCGAAAAAGGTCAATTTGGTCAAACAAATTATTCTTCGGCAAAGTCAGGCGTATATGGATTTACCAAATCTTTGGCTCAAGAAGTTGCGAAATATGGCATCACTGTGAATGCTGTGTCACCAGGATATGTGGACAGTAAAATGGTGCGGTCCATTAGCCAACCCATTTTAGATAAAATTATTGAAGGCATTCCAGTTGGGCGTTTGGCCAAACCCGAAGAAATTGCTTGGTCCATCGCCTTTTTAGCCTCAGATCGCAGTGGATTTATCACGGGATCTAATATGGCCATTAATGGCGGCATCCATATGTATTGAGGTAATTATGACAGATGATAGTAATTCAAAAATTAAATTGATTAAAAAATACAAAAATAGACGCTTGTATGATACAGAGCGTAGCCAGTATATTACGATGGAAGAATTGCAAGCGTATGTATTTCAGGACGTTGATTTTCGTGTTTTAGATGCGACGACTGGTAAAGATTTGACGAATGCGACGCTTTTGCAAATTTTTGTGGAATTAGAAACCAATGCCACGCAAGCTTTGCCACCCAAAGTGTTACGCCAATTGATCACCTTATCCAAGCATCCTTTGAGTCAGCAATATAAGACGATGCTCGAAGAAATGCTCACGAAGATTCAAGATCAGCATCCCTATTTGCATAATACGCAAGATGTGACGGAATTATGGATGAAGCAGTCTGAACAATTCATGAAATCATGGCAAGATTGGTTGCGTAATAAAGGAGAGTGAATATGGATACAGTTGTTTTGGCCACTCTTTCGCAAGGTAAAATAGCAGAACTTACGACATTATTGGCGCCTATTCAATGTATTGCACAAGCCGAATTACGTATTCCGGAGGTTGCTGAAACAGGTTTGAGCTTTATTGAAAATGCGCTCATCAAAGCGCGTCATGCCAGTCGCCTTAGTATTTACCCAGCATTAGCCGATGATTCAGGCTTGGTCGTGGATGCTTTAAACGGACGTCCCGGTATTTATTCGGCGCGGTTTGCGGGAGACAAAGCGTCGGATGCGGCGAACATCCAAAAGTTATTACAGTCCATGATCGATATCGAAGCAGACACACGCCAAGCTTACTTTTACTGTGCAATAGCGTTGGTGCGTTATCCAGATGATCCCACACCGATTTTGGCAACAGGGCGTTTAGATGGTGTGATTTTGACTGCGCCACGCGGGCAAAGTGGATTTGGGTACGATCCGGTTTTTTGGATCCCTGAGCAAGGAAAAACATTGGCAGAATTATCGTCCCAAGAAAAAAATAGAATCAGTCATCGAGCGCAGGCGTTGCAGTCTTTGTTGGAGAAGGTGAGGTAGTAGGTTGGGCCTTCGGGCCCAACAGCCGT
The DNA here is from genome assembly GCA_903885895.1 of uncultured Legionella sp. Classification (GTDB taxonomy): domain Bacteria; phylum Pseudomonadota; class Gammaproteobacteria; order Legionellales; family Legionellaceae. The sequence goes on along the minus strand of CAISKC010000547.1, from coordinate 1,570 downwards.
GCGCAGCACTACAATACCTTGATAATGTAGCGCTCCGCGCGCTTGTTGGGCCCGAAGGCTCAACCTACATTAAAACATCAAAGATGGAATGAATTATCCAGCATATTCACATATACATCATACCAATAATCGCTGTTGTAATCCCAATACCCATTGAGCGTGATCCACTCATCTTGCGCTTGAGCGCAATCTGAAGCTTGGATAGTCAAACGTGCGTCAGATTGTCCGATGGCACCATATGTTAAAGCTTGAGCTAGACCGGTATCGGGTGAAACACATCCTGTTGGGAATGTGATGGCTGAATCATTCACAATCAAACGAAATTTATAAGCATGATTATCAGGACTTGCATCTAAGCCAAAATTAACATCTCCTGCTATCTGGGCAGCAAAGCTGGCTGTAGCAAGACTGGCTAACATAAAAACAGTCATAAAACGTGGCATAATCAATCTCCTTATATAATTAGCGCTTGCAAATATTACACCATTTCGAGTGAAATGCAATGCAGCATGCTGTGGTGATAGTGACAGGTTTGAGTTTGACAGCCCTTCAAAATGTACTATGATTAATAAATGAACTATATGTATATATAGTTGTCTTTTAATTGTGGGTGATATACCTTGCATACATGCGTTTTCGGCTTTTAGGCGATTTGATTTTTATGTGTGAACTGCGATTAAAAAAGAGTAATAGCCAGTTCTATTGCGAGTTTTTAATCGCAGTTCACACATAAAAAGCGATAGCATAAAAGCCGAAAACGCATGTGCGCAAGGTATATATTATTAAGGAGTTGCGATGAAAACATATCAAATAGGTAGCGCGGTATTATTGTCTGTTGGCTTAAGTATGACGCAGATCTGTATGGCTGATACTGAGTCCATGAACAATTATTGTGTCACAAAAGGTGGCACGATAACGCCAATGACTGCTTGGTTTGAAACCAATAAAGGGCCTGTTGCGGGCTTAACCGAACAGTTTTGTACTTTTGAACGCGATAATGGATACATTGTCATTGGTTTGACAGCCTTCGCATCTGAACAACCCAATATTGCTGCAACCTACATGAAAACGTTACCTGAATTCAAAGACGACTCGGATTTGATGCGCGATAAAAGTAAATCTGCGAGCAAGTCTACTGGGTTGGGGCTAGCAAATCCTTCCTCAATGGGGGCAGTCAAGATACGTGTAGCAAATCCTTCCTATGCCGTGTGTCGAAACTTAGGTGGTACGGCAATCAGTTTTAAATTCCACGGTAATTTTAGACCGAAACAAGGTGGTGACACGGACATCTGTGTTTTCGGAGATGGTTCTATGGTGAGTGCGTGGTCTTTGATTTACATGGCCAACCATCGTCCTGGCTATGATGAAGTCAAAGGTTATGCCAAATCAGAGCCATTACTATAGTTTAAAATTCCTTCTCCCCTTGAGGGGAGAAGGTGCCCATAGGGTACAAACCGGGTACACTCTTTACACATTAAACCGGGCACATGGTTTACACTTTTAAAAAAATAAGGTGGAGCTATGAGCATGGTATGGCAAGAGACAAAGGTATTCGAAGAAAAATTGATGT
>CAISKC010000546.1 GCA_903885895.1 uncultured Legionella sp. | reverse complement strand
AATAGAAAACGAACAAGCCAAAACAAATGTGATTGAAATAACCAAAATGGCTAATTAAATAACTAACTCGATGGGCCGGATAAATGGGAATTTACAGCAAAATTTGGACTTGACCGATTTTTTAAGGTTTGCAAGCATAGCTTGCCCATTGGGAAAGGATGTTTTGGTATTGGTGATGATAGATATTACCCCGTGTTGAGATAACAGATTTTGAGCTTCTCGCAGCGTGGCAGATAAAGGGAGATAAGCCGTAACAAAATGTGCGGTAATTAAATCAAAATCGTGTTTATGAATCAGCGAGGATGCTTGAGATATATCACCATGATAAGGAACAAAATTCAGATGAGCTTTTGCTTTTTCTAACATGTTTTTAGAAATATCTAAACCATGTAATTCAGAACTTGGATAATGTTTTTGATACAACAGTAAATCAGAGCCATCGCCGGTTCCCAAAGCTAGAATAGACTGTAATGACTGACGATGCGCAATCATGAGATCCAGCGCTATTTTTTTTGCTTTATTTAAGACCTTTGAACTGGTGCTTTGGTTATAGGTGTTCGCGACTTTATCATACAGTTCTTCTATATTCATGCGGGACTCGATTAATTTATGCGCTTTCAATTTTAGGGTGATTCAGAAATCGGCGTCAAGTTATTTAAGCTATAGCCTTTGTTTTTCTTGACGAAGAACACTGTGTTCATTTATAATACAAAATAGTTTTTTTATGACGTGTTTATGCCAAACCCACCTTACCTTTTCTTGTCAAACGATGAGCGTCGTCATGTGCATCGCGACCCAGTTGATGGGGCGGTAGAACTCGGCGGTTTTTTGCTACTTTGGAGAAAGCATTGTTGGCCACAACATACTTTGCTTGAGGTGGCAAATGGTTGCTTAGAACTGAGTGAGAATCATCCTATTATAGGCGACTTAGGTAGAACATTGCGTGCTATAAAGCGTGCGCGCTTCGCCACCGTTTCTATGGCAATTATGCATGCGTTTGACAGGTTGCCAGTGGCTTCTGATGCGGAACAATATAACATATTGTGTCAGATTGTGGATTGGTTAGGTCACTTAACATTAAGGAAGGAAGCCCAGGTAGGGATTGATTTTTCTGAGGTGTTTTTTGTAGAACCAGGTAGGTCTTTGCCGGCACATTACCGTGAAGGTATCGATCGCGTTGTGACAGATGTAACGGAGTATCAGCAACAGACAGCGGCATTTTCTTATCAAGTCGCGAAAGCTTTCTTGGGTGAGATGTCTTTTAGAAATAATCGAGATGATGTTGAAAGAATGACTTATCCGTATGGGTATGCGGGATATGCTGCTAGACGGAACGCTCATTTGCATAGATTTCCCTATAATGAATTGACGAATATTTTAGAATTACAATATTTTTTAAATAATGACTACCAGGCCCAAGTTATATTGCGGTTTGGACCACAAATGAGTCTGAATGACTTGGAGCGTTGTAGCGTAAACTTTAGTCCGATGCTTAAAGAAGTGGTGATTTTTCTATCTGGTGCGCATTACCATACAGCAGAAAATAGACAACAGGTATTAAACACCCTAGAACAACTGGTGATTGCACAAGGCTGGCGTTTTTTCCCGCAGGTGTTTTTATTGACGGAGACCGACGCGGTGCGTTGCACGGATGTGTATCAATTAGCAACGGAACCAGAAGAAGAGGCAGGATTTCGTGCCTTGAAACAAGGTTTAGGTTATTATTTGTCTGATCCACGTATCTTTGCCGCGGTATATCGTAATATTCAAGATCATACTCAAAAAAAAACGGTTGTATTAACGGATGTATTGGTTGAGACAGAATCTACGTCTAACCAGAAGAAGCAATCTACTGGGTATTCCTGCGAACGTGATCACCGATTATCGCCTAGTGTGATCACCTAATATTCCGTTGTTTTTGCAAGCGAAGAAATTATCTCAGAGTGATCACGATGAAGCAATTTCTTTTT
>CAISKC010000545.1 GCA_903885895.1 uncultured Legionella sp. | reverse complement strand
TGGTTCAGAAAGGCGAGTTTCCAAAGCCAATAAAGATTGGGCGATCCTCATTCTGGACTATTGATCAGGTCCAGACCTTCATAAGAGAGAGGGCAGGTCAGTCCACAAATTGAAAAATGAGCATCTCCTGAGCTTATGCTACTAATCCTACAGAAAACTCAGGGGATAACTATGCGAATACTTAAATGAAACCCCATGGTTAAAGGGGTGAGCTAGAAGGCAAGATGCTGCTACAACAGCTTAGGCTGGTTTGTGTAAGGCTTTTTATTTGATAGATCTTGCATCACAAAAGGCTTGCGTTCAATCTGGCTACCAGTAACAAATTGGTGCCTTCCATCATCCAGAATAATGAGCACCTCTATCTCAAGGCTAAGGTTTAGATAATCAAGTTTCTTAAGGTATAAATCGCGAATTAAGATTTGATCTTCGGCACCAAGAGTAATACTTACTTCATATTGCTTTTGATCTTCCAGCCCAGAGATAAGGCCAAAAAAAGTTGATTCGTTATCTACATTAGATGGAGCGACCATAAAATGAGTTAACTGCACCCATTCAATTGGAGAGATTTTCAATTTAGATTTTTTACGCTCATATTTAATGCCCAAACAATCATGAATTGGCCAGGGCTTTCCTAGAGAATCAAATAAAACCTTCCCACCATTACTTGATTGAAAATAAAATACCTGTTCGCCACACCATTTACATTTATAGTTTGACCTTGTATTCGAGCGATCTCCCCCATAAAGAGTTGTAGCAAAATTGCGCAAAATAGATTCTTGTTGTGAGGGATAGTCATTTGTATAGCTAATCTCACCAGGATGCCCCCATCCACATCTGCAAGATCTTAAATGTCCGAATGCATTACACATAAAGCCCTCATAGAATTTGGACTACCTAGATAGAACAAAACGACAAACTGTCGTTTTGTTCATAATCTATTTTTAACGGGAAATTTTCCGTGCAATGTACTGCATGGATCAACTATTAGTTCGAATGGTATTTCAAGAAATATTTATGTCAACTTATATCCAGATAAATATGCAGGTCCATGATAGCCATCATATAGCAGCGCATTCTGGAATATAGGCTACATTAAACCATCAAAAAAAACATCTGAAACTACTAATTCAGGAGAAACAAAAATTCTGAGCAATGGGACACCAGTTATATATTGCAGCTCTGACTCCCCGGTCGAATTAAGCATTACCCATTCTAGAGAGATGTAATGAAGAAAATTATCTACATCAATAACGACGCCACCATTATCGTCTGATAGCCATTCATTAATTAGTTCAAAACAATCCAATTGCTCTAAAGCCGCTCTAGTAATTCTTGTTTGATTAATGCGTAGTAGTTTTAAATGCTCCCAAACAGCTTTGGATATCACACCATTCTCAACATTAATAGGGTCTATACAAATACTTATATATTGAGCATCATCCCATAAAAAATTAGTAGAGCACCACCCCCAACCATCATTGAAAGTTAGCGTTCCAAAATTTTTATCCTCAATTTGAGTCGAGCCCATTAAATTACACCATCAACCGTTCGAGATTATAGAAAATAGTAATAACATCTTATAAAAATACCAATACACTATAACTGCATGAGTAACTGTCCATTTTGCACTATACCCCAAGACCGAATCATTGATTCCAATGAATTCGGTGTAACTATTCGGGATGGATATCCTATTTCGCCCGGGCATACTTTAGTTGTTCCCAAAAGACATATTGGCTCTTGGTTTGCCATTAGCAAAGATGAGCGATTAGGTTTAGAGGATCTGCTATGTAGAGCTAAAGATGTTCTACAGGAAGAATTTAAACCTGATAGTTACAACATTGGAATTAATGATGGACCTGCTGCCGGACAAACAGTTCAGCATCTTCATGTTCACCTTATACCCAGATACAAGGGTGACCAAGATGATCCCAGGGGTGGCGTGAGATGGATCATTCCTGAAAAAGCAAAGTATTGGTAATGCCTCATGAGAATTGATACTCAAGCTCTTTCGAGGATTTTTAATAACACTACAAATTCGTACAAGTATTTGTTCTTTATAAGCCTAATGGAGTTACTAAGGTATAAAGAATTCAACTCTAAAAAGCTCTCCTATCGAGAGCTCAGTAGCATGATGCTTGCCTATGCCTGGTACCCTAAAACTTATTTTCGTTTGTCGTTTGGAAAGCAGGATCAAGTTGGTAAATATCTCGAAAGTATTGATCTTCCAAGAAAATTAACCCCTATCGGGACCCTTTACAGCAAAATATTATCGACTGAGAATCTATCTCTTGACCCCCTATTGAGACATGTACCACAAAGGCTGATAAGAGAATTTTTTAACGAAATGGCTGGCGAAAAGGATTCATTAGTCGACTCCATGATCGTCAATCTCTCCTCTGAACGCATAAATAACTCAAGCCCTCCGCTATATAAAATAGATCAAAAAAATCAAACGATTGAATTGGCAAATGAGTGGCTAAATTATCTAAAGAATAATTTCAGCCCAATATTTGGATGGAGTTTATGGCATTGGGCAATGTATCTACAAAAACACAACCCCAACTCACCTGCCATCATAAGCAAGCTTATTCCACCAAAAACAAGAGAATCCCTAACAAAACAAAAATTTATGTGGGATAGTCTAATTCACTCTAGTGAGATTCGCTGTATTTATACAAACGAGAAAATTAAAAAGAATTACCATTTGGATCATTTTTTGCCCTGGAGTTTTGTAGCCCACAATCAGCCCTGGAATCTTGTACCAACTTCCCCAGAAGTTAATCTTTCCAAGAGTGACTCCATTCCAAAGGAAATATATGTCCCAGCTTTAGCAGGTTTACAGCACAAGCTGTTATTGAATGCTCGAGTATTCTTAACTGATAAAAAATGGCTATCCGAAGTTATTCCTTATGTGGATGCTTTTCATGTCGTCCAGTATGAAAGCTTACTGGAACTGGAACAACTCGAAAACTACTACCTAAAAACCTACAAGCCCTTAATTGAAATTGCAAAAAATAGCGGATTTCCAGGGGAATGGGTTGTAGCATCGTAAAAATATCGCTGTATAAAAGTTGAAAATTAGTGGGGATGGCTTCACCTATATAAGGATTTTTAATTATTACTATGAATATAAGCATTCCAAAGATTGCCCCACTAATACATGGCTACACTTTTAAATTTAAACAAGGAGTTAATCTTATTACTGGACTGAATGGCACCGGAAAAACGAGAATAGCTTCCGAACTTATCAAGGCAATTCTCGATGATAAAAACTTTCCTGTGGACCCAAGCCTTATTTTAGTAGACGAAGACTTTTCTCGATTCGCCGACAGTAAATTTTACAAGGTTATTGAAAATAGTCTCAATCCAGAACTTCAAAATATAATTTGCGAAAAGGCTAACCATATACTATTTTCCAACAATTCCCTTACGGCCAAACCAATTGGAAAAATTGTTTTTACTCATCAACAATTTAGATTTGAAAATTTTAGCTCATCAGCCGCTGGAGAAATATTCTTGCTTTACCTTAGCCTCTTATTAGCATTCAGGGATCTTGATAAGCAGCTCGAGGATATGCCATTAATTATTGACGGGGCATTTGGCATACTTGATTTAGCACATAGAAATTTTGCATTCGAATTACTTCGGAAGCATTGCAAATAC
>CAISKC010000544.1 GCA_903885895.1 uncultured Legionella sp. | reverse complement strand
CAAGGAATTGCATTCGATAGGCTTGATTTAGATGCTTGGGTAGACGATTATAAGCGGTGTAGTGGTCGTCCCGCGGCAACTAAGCGAAGGAGTTTAGAAAAATGGGACGAAAACGAACGCCTGGGCTCCAAAAACGTGGGGAGTTCTGGGTCATTGACAAGAAGGTCTTCGGACGCCGACTTTGCGAAAGCACTGGTGCTAGCGACCTCGAAGAGGCCGAAAGGTACCTTGCAAGGCGTCTTGAAGAAGTAAGATTGGCCAGTGTTTATGGTATTAGGCCTAAACGAAGCTTTAAGGAAGCAGCTACAAAATTTCTAATGGAAAATCAACATAAACGTAGTCTGGCTGATGATGCGGGCAGATTAAGGGAACTGGTGAAATACATTGGTGATATGCCGCTTGAATCTATCCATATGGGTTCTCTGCAAGGGTTCATTGATGGAAGACGAAAAGATGCTGTTAGCACCCGAACAATCAATCATGGGTTACAACTTGTTCGGCGTATCTTGAATCTTGCAGCGAGTGAGTGGATGGATGAGTATGGCCTAACTTGGTTAGCAAGTGCTGTTAAGATTAAATTTTTGCAAGAGCATGATGCGCGTAAGCCTTACCCATTAAATTGGGATGAACAAACGAAACTCTTTAATGAGTTACCTGCACATTTGGAAAAAATGGCTTTGTTTGCTGTGAATACTGGATGTCGGGATCAAGAAATTTGTCAGTTGCGTTGGGAATGGGAAATTAATATTCCTGAGTTACCGCATATTCTTGTGTTTATCATTCCAGCTGAGTTGGTAAAAAACGGTGAGGAACGTTTAGTGGTTTGTAATGATGCTGCTCGTTCTGTTGTTTATGCTGAGAGAGGCAACCATCCAACGCATGTCTTCAGTTATAGGGGTAGGCCATTGGCTAGAATTCTGTCAACTGGTTGGCGTGACGCGCGTAGCGAAGCGGGATTGGGTGCCGTTCGAGTGCATGATTTGAAGCATACATTCGGACGACGACTTCGTGCAGCAGGGATTAGTTTTGAAGATCGTCAAGATCTTTTAGGACATCGGTCTGGGCGGATAACTACACATTATTCGTCTGCCGAACTGCAAAACTTGTACGAAGCCGCTAATCGTGTTTGTGAAAAGCAAAAAAGTGGGGTAGTGCTTACTTTGTTGCGTAATCCAAACGGCAGGACAATAGAGGTAGGTAAACAAGCTTCGAAGCTGGTTGTTTTATAGTTTTTGAAGCTAGGTCACGCAAAAGTCACGCAAGGCTTTTACGTGCATTTAAGAGATCAGGCATAAGTTATTGATTTTACTGACTTTAATTGGTGGGCCCACTAGGACTTGAACCTAGGACCAACGGATTATGAGTCCGCTGCTCTAACCAACTGAGCTATAGGCCCGACGACTAGGGCGAGAAAATGCCCTAGAGTGTTACTCTTTTGATGCTACTTTTCATCTCCCTCTAAGAAGCTTCTCAGCTTGTCGGAACGAGAGGGATGACGTAGCTTACGCAACGCTTTGGCTTCGATTTGACGGATCCGCTCACGCGTTACATCAAATTGTTTGCCGACTTCTTCTAAGGTGTGATCCGTATTCATTTCAATACCAAAACGCATACGTAATACTTTGGCTTCACGTGGGGTCAGCGTTGCTAGAATTTCTAACGTGGCTTCTCGTAAACCTTCCGCTGTAGCCGCTTCAATAGGTGATTCAATATTATCATCCTGTATGAAGTCACCCAGTTGTGAATCATTTTCTTCACCAACCGGAGTGTCCATAGAAATAGGTTCTTTGGCGATTTTTAAGACTTTACGGATCTTATCTTCGCTCAATTCCATCTTTTCAGCTAGCTCTTCAGGAGTGGCTTCATGGCCAGTTTCCTGTAGGATTTGCCGTGAGATACGATTTAGCTTATTAATGGTTTCGATCATATGTACCGGAATACGGATCGTACGGGCTTGGTCAGCGATAGAACGTGTAATCGCTTGTCGAATCCACCATGTCGCGTAAGTCGAAAATTTGTAGCCTCGGCGGTATTCAAATTTATCCACGGCTTTCATCAACCCAATATTACCTTCTTGGATGAGATCTAGGAATTGTAAGCCGCGATTAGTATACTTTTTAGCAATAGAAATAACCAAACGTAAATTTGCTTCAACCATTTCTTTTTTGGCACGCCGTGCTTTGGCTTCGCCAAGTGACATTTCGCGATTGATGTCTTTTATCTCACTAATAGTCAAGCCATACTCATGCTCGAAATGTGCAAGTTTCTTCTGTACTTGTTTGATTTCTGGCATTAATTCATTCACACGATTTGCATCTATTTTTTTACCGTGTTGTTTGAGTAATGTATCAACCCATTCTTGATCTGTTTCGTTGCCAGGGAATGTCTCAATAAATAGTTTGCGTGGAATCTTGGCCTTTTCAATACAAATACGCATAATATTGCGTTCAAATTCTCGGACATGATTGCGCAATTGTCGAAAATGCCGCGTCAAGCGATCTACTTGTCGAGACGTTAGTTTGAGTTTGAGAAATGCCGTCGACATAGTACATAATAACGCTTCGGTACTATCTGCGGTGCGCCCATGAGCTTGCATACTGTTTAAAGCTTGCGTAAAGGCGATACGTAATTCATCAAAATAGATTTTGGCTTGCTCAATATTAGGGCCATCGTCAACTTCTATGCTGCTGTCACCATCTCCGCTGTCACCTTCTTCATCATCCACATCTAACAACTCGAGCTCAGGAGCGTCTTGCTGCGTTTCATCCAACATGGAGCCAATACTAGAAGCGGGTGCGCTTTCATCATCAGAGAAACCACTGATGATCTCATTGAGACGCATTTCAGCATTCAATACCAAATCATAATCATCGAGTACTAATTTAATGGTCTCTGGATAATGAGCGAGAGAATGTAGAACTTGATATATGCCTTCTTCAATGCGTTTGGCGATGCGGATTTCCCCTTCACGGGTTAATAATTCCACAGTGCCCATTTCACGCATGTATGCACGAACAGGATCGGTGACACGCCCAGTTTCTTTGTCAATAGAAGCCATGATATTGGTGGCTTCATCTTCTTCAGGCGTTTCTTCAGTGCTTCCAAATAAAGCAAGTAGCTCTTCTTCGGCTGGAGCTTGCTCATAGACCTGGATATTCATATTTTGCAAAATACCAATGATCAGCTCAAAGTGCTCGGTATCGACCAAATTTGGCAATAAATCATTTAGCTGCGCATGTGTCAGGTAATTCTGCTCTTTTGCAAGACGAATAACCTGCGTAATTTGCGATTGCTGTTGTTCTTGTTCGCTCGGAATGCTCATAGATAATACATATATCTTAACGGATCCTTAATTATAAACTGATGTAAAAGAACATGCTAGCATATTGTTATATTTATTCTTGATTGTAAGGTTAATTGTGGGTACGGCATTCTTAAATATGCCGGTCGCGCAACATAGTTTGTAATGTTTGTCGCTCTGCGGCACTGAGTTCCTGTTGTTTGGATTTTTCTATCAATTGTCGGATCAGTGACTCACTATTTTTTTTCGTCAGAAATTGTAACATTTCTGTTAGTTCAGTGGCTTGTGCTGGTTCGGGCACTTGATGATCCCAGGCTGCAAATTGTGTTAATACATCAAACCATTGTGAGTCACGAAAATGCTCAACTAAGGTCGCCGTGTTCAAATTGGGATGTTCCGTCATATGTTGCAAAATGATGGTTAATAAGATTTGTTCTGCTTCGGTATGCGGCATTTGGTCAAGAGTGGGTAATGCGCTGGTGCATAAATGAGGATTTTGAATGATGAGTGCCAGAGCAATGCGTAAGGGAGTACGTTGCCAGTGTTCGTTGGTATGCGTCGCTTCGGGCGCTTGTGGCGCGCTTTCTTCTTGTAATAATTGCTCTATTCGATGTTGGTCGATATGTGTTAATCGTGCTAGTTCAGCCATTAACAATGTTTTGTAAGGGCAGGTGGGGATTTTGCTTAAATAGGGTTTGGCCGCGTGAATCAGTTTATTTTTTCCAGTTAGATCCGTACTATCAATTTCTTTGAGTAGGGTTGTAAAAAAGTATTGATGCAGAGGGATGGCATTCTGCAACAGTGCTTCAAAAGCGTTTTGACCTTCCAAACGAATGAAGCTGTCTGGATCATGACCGTCGGGCAAAAAAACAAAATAGGCTTGTAATCCGGAGTCTAAATAAGTCAGACTCGTTTCTAAAGCGCGCCAAGCGGCTTGCCGACCCGCGCGGTCTCCATCAAAGCAAAACCTCAAGTCTTGCGTATATTTGCCTAGCAATTGGATATGATGCGTTGTGGTCGCAGTGCCAAGCGTAGCGACGGCGTAATCGATGCCAAATTGCGCTAAAGCAATGACGTCCATATAGCCTTCTACAATAACAATAGTGGATAACGTAGAGCGAGATTGTAGAATTTGATATAAGCCATATAACTCATGACTTTTTTGAAATAATACGGTTTCGGGTGAGTTGAGATATTTGGGTTGTTGGTCATTATCCAACGCGCGTCCCCCAAATCCGGTGATACGCCCATGTCGATCGTGAATCGGAAACATAATACGGTGACGGTACCGATCGTAGGTCTGGCGATTATCTTTTTGGATGAGCATCCCGGTTGCCAACAATTCCGTACGGTTTTTGGGTAAAAACTCCTCGAGCGTATGCCAGCCTTGTGGCGCGTAGCCGATTTGATATTGCTGCGCAATTTTTCCATTGATACCACGTTGCTTTAAGTAAGTAATAGCTAAAGTGCCTTGAGGGGTACGTAACGTTTTTTGATAAAATTCGGTAAGTTTTTGTAAAATACTGTGTAAGCTGAATGTTTGTTTCATATGCTCTGGCGCGGATTCGCGTGGCATCACCATGCCAGCTTTGGCAGCTAATGTTTCAATCGTTTGTGGAAAAGATTGATGCAAATAATTCATCATAAAACTGATAGCATTGCCACTCGCACCACACCCAAAGCAATGGTAAAACTGCTTTTTAGGGATCACATTGAAGGAGGGCGTTTTTTCTTGATGAAAAGGGCAGCATGCCAGATAGTTAAGGCCGCGTTTTTTTAGTGGTACATAAGCATCGATGAGCTCAACCAACTCTATTTTGGTGAGTAATTCATCAATGAACTGTCGCGGAATCAGACCTTGCATAAGTATCGTAATGAGAGGAGGTATCGGTCATTCTATCAAAATTTAAGAAAAATCTCGAGGTTCATAGATGGTTGGTATTTGATTGGTCGAAACAGTAGCCTAGTTGCAAGCAAGCAGGCTACTTTTCGCTTAAAAACGAGCTTTGATTAAAGCACTGACGATGCTCATGTCTGCGCGTCCTTGAACGTGAGATTTGAGATGCGCCATGACTTTGCCCATATCCGATAGCTTTTCTGCTTGAGTGGCTTGAAATGCTTCCTCAATCAGGGTTTTTATTTCAGCATCGGTCAAAGGGGTAGGTAAATAATTACGAATGATGGTTAATTCATATTCTTCTTGTCCTACCAAATCATCTCGACCTGCCGCTTGAAATTGGTGGATAGATTCTTTGCGTTGCTTAACCATTTTATCTAGGACGACTAACAGCCGATCATCTTCGACTGTAATACGTTCATCGACTTCAATCTGTTTGATGGCTGCGGTAATCAAGCGTAGCGTACCAACTTTCTGCTTATCTTGGGCACGCATAGCATCTTTGAGATCAGCATTAATGCGTTCTTTGATAATCATTCACTACGTCTTTTTCGGCGATCAGTACGACCGGTAATAATATCGCGAGAGATTTTTTTAAGATGACGTTTTACAGCAGCTGCTTGTTTACGTTTACGTTCAGCAGTTGGTTTCTCATAAAATTCTCGACGACGTAATTCAGTCAAAAGACCAGCTTTTTCACACGAGCGTTTAAAACGTCGTAGTGCATACTCAGGGTTTTCGCCTTCTTTCACGCGAACTGTGGGCATTCAATTTTTCCTCATCATGCTACATACTTACGCTCTAGGGTATAGTATGATATAAAAAAGATCATTACTGACCGTGTCAGGCTGAAGATTTTAGTTCCATCTTAACTCAGCGTCAAGTCATTTATAGTAATCTTTATTATTGTACTACATTTTGTTAAACAGTGCAGTATGGTGGGATTTTTGTTTAAAGGGATTGAAGGAATCAGCATCATGGCGGATGATCAGAGTAAAAAAAACAAACAAGTTGAGTTCCAAGACTTGCATCAATATTATACTTCAATCTTAAACTGTATGCCGTATTGGGTGTATTGGCTTGATAAAGATTGCGTATTACAGGGTTGTAATCAGAATTTTAGTCAATTGTTAAGCTTGAAAACCGTAGGTGATTTTTCTGGTACTCCGTATCAAAAATTGGCAAATACAACGCAATGGTCGGCTGCAGTGATCGATGCTTTTCGTCTGGATGATATGTCTGTTATTTTCTCGGGACAAGCCATGCATGACCGAGATGTGCCACCTATCTTATTTCCAGATGGTACGATCCATCATTTCATTTGTAATCGCGACCCCATTTTTGATCATGCTGGGCGTGTGATAGGGGCGGTAGTGGTTTTGATCGAAATACCAGAGCAGCGACAACCACAATCCACAAAAGCACAATTTGTGGAACAAACGATGGGACCTGAGGATCGAGCGCCTCGGGTGTTGATTGTGGAAGATAATATTGTGGCGAAACAAGTAGAAGAAGCTTTATTGCGCGCGCTGAATTGTGAGGTAGATTGTGCGGACTCTGGTCAACAAGCTATGGCGTTGTTTCAACCAGGCTACTATGATTTGGTCATTATGGATATTGGTTTAGAAGACACGTCAGGATATGTTTTATCCAAACAATTTCGCCAATTAGAAAAAGATACGACGTCTCATGTTCCCATTATCGCGCTGACCTCGTTTGAAGCCGATTTGGTCAAATATGATTGCGATTATTATTTCATGGACGGTGTGATCAGCAAACCCTTGACCGCTGAACAAGCGGATCAGCTTTTGCAGCGTTACATTTATCATAAAGATACGGTTGTGAATGGATTGAAATACGCTTAAGGTGTGTTGCCGGTCCGTCTTAAATTTCTCTTGCATTGTCTCATTAAAATTTATTACACTCTCCTTGATGTTTTGCTGTCCAGATGATCGGGCACGCGAAGCGTGTGGCAAGAATGGAACTTGTCTTTTGTCTAACCGCGAGCTTTGATCTACCATTCTATGGTAGTGATGGCCTATGGAGTACCTCGAAATGGATAATTCAAGATTACGTTGGTTGTGGGTGCCTGTCCTGTTTGTTCCTGTTTTTTCTTCTTCTTTTTTGTACGCTGCGCAACGCCAAGATTTGGCACATATGTCTTTTTCTGCACTACAAACTATCATTCCAGTGACTCTGTTGGGCCAGCCGCCTAAGTCCGCACGTCCCCTAAGTCAAGATTTCTTATTACTCGAAAGTCACCGCGATGCGCAGCAGACTGAGCATATTAGGTTGCAGCAGCGGTATATGGGATTCCCTGTGCTCGGGGGCTTTGCGGTATTGCATCGTAAGCATGTACGTGGATCGCAAAGCGCTGTGCAGATGAATGGGGTTATTTATCGAAAACTCCAACACGATTTAGGCGATGTTCCAGAAGGGTTCGGCTTGAATGCAAATACGGTGTTACAAGCTTATAGCCAGCAATTTCCGCGTGAGCAGATCGTGAACCAAGTGATCCAACCGATTATCTATGTCGATGAACAACATATAGCACATTGGGCGTATCACATGATGGTGTATGTACAACCAGAACAAGCGATGCCTAGTCAACCTACCGTGATCCAGTCTGCAAAGACAGGGGAAGTTTTGTTGAAATGGGATGCGTTAGCTACTTTGCAGCATGTCGTCAAAGGTTTGGGATTTGGTGGAAATAGACGGATTGGTAAATATCAATTTGGTAAAGATTTACCCTATCTTTCTCTGGTCCGCGATGACGATGCTGGGATATGTTTTTTAGCCAATCCCCATATGATGGTGGTGGATATGCACCACCATACTCAACAGCCTAATATTCCCATGCATTTTGCTTGTGAAGACGCTCATCCAGATCAAGTTTATTGGACTGGATATGTCGGGGATGGTTACGATCAAGCTAATGGCAGCTATTCAGTTTCTAATGACGCTATGTATTTTGGGGAGTTGGTAAGTAATATGTATCGTTCTCAATATGGGGTGGAGGTTTTGCATAGTAAGCCGCAGACGATACCGTTGGTATTTAGAGTGCATTTTAGCAATTATTTTGCCAATGCATTTTGGGATGGGCAGCAAATGACTTTTGGAGATGGTGATGAGATGTTACATCCTTTGGTTGGATTAAGTATCACCGCGCATGAAATCTCGCATGGATTTACACAACAGCACTCTGGCTTGGTGTATCAGGGGCAAGCTGGTGGTATCAATGAATCCTTTTCAGATATGGCAGCGCAAGCCGCAGAGTATTTTGTGTATGGCAAAGCTTCTTGGGAGGTGGGGGCGGATGTCGTTAAAAATCAAGGTGCGTTGCGTTATTTGAAACATCCTAGTCGCGATGGCGTATCGATCGAAAGCGCGGTGGATTATCAAACGGATATGGATGTGCACCAGAGTAGTGGTGTCTATAATCGTTTATTTTATTTATTGGCAACGCATCAGGGCTGGGATCTGCAAAAGGCTTTTCATGTCATGCTCAAAGCTAATATGGATTATTGGACGCCGACCACAACTTTTGCGGAGGGATCATGTGGTATGTTAGCAGCGAGTCGTGATTTGGGTTTTTCGGAAGAAGATGTCAAAGATGCATTGGATGAGGTCGTGATTGATTATGGAGACTGTTAACAGGATTTTCCTTCTCCCGGAGGGAGGGAGAAGGAAACCCATTCTAGCTGTTTGATCTAAGCTTCTACTTATGCTTCAGATGCTTGATACTCACCCAAACATGCCAAGCTGTTTAAACGTGCTCGGTGCAAAAATTTGGCTTGTGCTTTGGCGACGTTTTCTGCTTTGCCTTGCCAAACTTGAATGCATTCTTCTTGCAGCGCACGTCCATAAGAAAAACTCAGATTCCAGGGTTGATAGCCGCAGCTATTGATGGCGTTCAGGTTTTCCGTTGCTTGAGTCGGTGTTTGTCCGCCAGATAAGAAATTGATGCTGGGTACAGCGGGTAAGACCGTATTATGGAATACACTGAGCGTATAGTCTGCAATGTCTTCAGGGGTGCTAAATGGTTTGACGGCATTACCACAAGTGACCATGCTGGGTTTTAGGATGATATGTTCTAACGAAACTTGGTGAGTAAACAGCGCACCAAACACTTCGTGTAAAACTAATTCACAGACTTCAGCGCAATGATCAAGCGAATGATCCCCATCGATGAGGACTTCTGGTTCTACAATGGGAACAATGCCTTGTGCTTGGCAGGTGGCAGCATAACGTGCCAAATTTTCCGCCCCGGTCTTGATGGCGGCCATGCTGGGTGTGCAGTCAGAAATACGATACACATTGCGCCATTTTGCGAATTTTGCACCTTTGGCTTTGAATATCGCCAAGCGTTCTGGCAAATCGTCTAACCCTAAGGTGACTTGCTCTTCTTGAGTATTGGGTAATGTGTGTAAGCCTTTGTCGACTTTGATCCCAGGCAATATGCCATTAGCTAGTAAAATCTCTGGCACAGTTTTTCCATCTTGATCCTGATTCGAGAAAGTTTCTTCAAATAGAATCACGCCACTGATGTATTCATTGAGACCGGGTGTGGTAGCCAGTAATAAACGGTAATCACGGCGATTCTCTGCAGTATTGTCGAGTTGAATGGCTGCGAAGCGCTTCCCAATGGTGCTATTGCTTTCGTCAGCGGCCAAAATGCCTTTTTCAGTTTGGACTAAGTGTTCGATGGTTCGTGATAATTCGTTATAATACATGATGATAACCTCTGCTTATTTGGATGATGAAATATATTTTTCTCGAACGATTTGTTGCGTTGAAAACCCTTGATCTTTGAGTAAGTTGAATGCTTCATCAATCATGGCGGGATTGCCGCATAAATAAATATAATCTTGTTCTGTATTCAGATTTAAATCAGCGAACCCTTTTTGAACGTGACCATGATGAATATGAGGAGGCGCTTGTTCGAGTGTTTCTCTACTTAAATAGGCGCGAAATAAGACACGGGGTGATTGGTCTGCCAAATTTAAAAAATCCTCTGCATACAAAATATCTGTTTGTTTTGGCACACCTTGAAAAATGACGATGGATAAGTCTGGGTCTGCTATTAATTGTTGCTGTAATGTTGGAATCATGGAACGATAGGGTGTCACACCGGTGCTGGTAGCAAGGAAAATATAGCGACGCGGCGGGCTTTCTTTGAGAACTAGTCTTCCGAAAGGCCCAGAAATTTGAAGTTTATCTCCCGCTTTAAGGTGAAATAAATATTCAGATCCAGGTCCCGATTCTACATAAGAAGCGGCAAATTCTAAGCGATTATTGGCCTGCGGCGCATTGGCGATACTATAGCTTCGGCGCAGCATTTTGCCTTGATGCTCAAAATGAATGGTAATGAATTGCCCTGGCTTATAGTCAAAAATTTGACTATCTGTGTTGGTAATAACGAAATGCTTGACTCTTGGCGAAATCATGTCGGCATTTTCTAATTGAAATTGAAACATCTCGATTGGCATGGTATATGATTACATTAAGAATATTAAGAAGGCTCTAATATAAGGGAAAAAAAATACTTTGCAAGGGGGTAATGACGCACTTTATATCGATGAAAGATCATATTTGGCGCAGAACGTGCGAAAACATGGTCATTCACCGGGTATCGAGCGCTTCCTCTAAGCAGTGACGCAAGGGGTAATGAACATACGTGATTGATCTAACTGTAATGCTAAGTAATACGAGCAAGTCTCTGCCTGCGGTACAACATTTGTTGGGAGGATTATCCTACTTGCTAGGTATTGCTTTTTGTCTGGTTGCGCTAGTGCGTTTTCGCGAGCATGCTGAAAGTGGTAGTGATCAGAAAAAACATCACGTAGCCCCGTACGCCTATTTGTTATCGGGTGCAATGTTATTATATTTACCGTCTACAATGGATGCGCTGTCTACAACTTTATTTGGAAGTAGTACAAGTGTGTTGCAGTATGCCGGCTATCAACCCTATGACGTATATAGTTCAATGACGATCCTCATTGAGACCACGGGCCTCATTTGGTTTATCCGAGGATGGGTTTTGATATCACATGCTAGCCATCCCGAACAAGGGCAGACTGGATCTAAAGGGGTGGGGCCTAAGGGTTTGATATTTGTCATCGCAGGTCTATTTGCAATTAATTTTCACACGACAGTGAATATGGTGGATACCGTGATGAATTATTTGATAAGTTTCACGGTTCACGCTTCGCCTTAATCTTTCGAGCCTTCTTCTTTATCGCCGCAGATGTTTAAATTATTTTCTTTGGCAAAATCTAGGATGGATTGATAAATTTGCGGGCTAGATTCTTTGAGTTTCGGATCGAGCACAATACATTTGTAGCCTTCGTTGTTGATGCTGGGTTGGAGGAGTGGGGAGTAGTGGATCCGACTGTTTTTAAAACTGGCTAACGCACCACTCATGCGTTCCGCCCAATCACTTGGACGAAATTCTTTGCCTTGCTTGGTGACGCCTTCGATAATAATTGTTTTATCTTTATGATCGGCCATTTTATTTGCATTTGGAAAATTGTTTGTCAATTATACCACCAATGACCCCAACGCAAAACCAAGTTTTTTGTAAACGAGTATTAGGCAGAGAATGATTGATCAAAACATACAACTATTGATTAAATATTTAGTGATGGGTATGCTTTCAGTTTCTTTAATGCTGGTAGGGAGCCAATAAGGACTTTGGCAAATAACGCAGGTTCTTGTGTGTTGGAAAAAGAGTGAGCGATCGCCATACGATCTTCCATTTTATTACAAAGGATAATGTGATATGCAAAAAAAGATAAATATTCTCGCTTCTGTTGCTTTGATTTATTATGGTGCTCTATCACCTTGTGTGTCAGCAAATGTTCTTTTCTATGACAACGAGCTTAAGCAATATCCTTCTGGTTTAGCAATAGGAGGTAGTTTAGGCAATGGTTATTTAAGCACGCATGAAAGTAACAATATCAATGATAATTTACCGGCTAATGCCACCGGTGCGATGCCCAGCATCTATAAAAATTTTAACAATGGTCATTTTATTTGGGACGCGTATGGCGCATACGATGTATTGTTTACTGAGCGCCTTATGATGGGCGTTGCGATTGGATATAAATCGCTTGGACAATCGGTGGGTGCAGCGAGCTCAAATTCTCCTGCTAATTCAAGTGTTCCAAATGGAAGCTCAACTAGTTATACCTACTTAGATAAGCAACAAGCCATTGATTTTTTACTAACGAGCCGCCTCTATATTTCTGAAAAATGTAAAGGCCTAAATTTATTTGCGAAAGCGGGTGCTGCCTATGTCAAAGCAAGTGACAGCGTGCTATTTAATGGTTCAAGTATAAATTTAACAACAGTTGTAACAAAAAACGCTACAAGTTCGTTGAGTATTTGGCGGATAGAGCCTGAATTTGATTTAGGTGTCGGTTATTCTTTAACGCGGCATATCGATGTTCATATTATGTATACTTATATCGGTGGGACGGACGGTAATACATCGACTAGCGCCAGCTCTACTACAGGAGATAATATTCCATGGCAAGGTGTGTTCGCTTACAATGCAGTGTCTGCAGGCGCTAGTTACAGTTTTGGTTAGAGTTTGAAAAACGCAGGGAAAGCTCTGATAAAGAGCAAGTAGCTGCGTTTTTTGTTATCATATACTATTTGATAATAAATAAGATCACCAACTGATTACATACTTATGACTGTTACCCATCACCCAGATGATCTGATCCGCCTATTCAATCATTGTTTTCAAGAGACGTATCATACCCAATTGGCTTATGGAGACGAGGAACCTCTTTATATGCCAGCTACGGTAGAGCAGCCATATCATACTATTTATTTTGCACATGGTTATTTTAGTTCTGCATTGCACGAATGTGCGCATTGGTTCGTGGCGGGCACAGCGCGGCGGGCTTTGGAGGATTATGGTTATTGGTATGTACCCGATGGGCGTAATGCAGAGCAGCAAGCCTTGTTTCAACAAGTTGAGGTTAAACCACAAGCCTTGGAATGGATTCTGTCTAAAGCATGTGGCTTCCCTTTTCGTTTGAGCTTTGACAATTTGAATGGTTCTAGCTTAGAGCATGAACAGTTTCATGCTGCGGTACAGCAGCAAGTGTTTTATTACGAACAGAATGGGTTGCCGCTACGGGCTCAGATCTTTCATCAGGCATTGTTACGTAGATATGAGCGGCTCGAAATGACCTAACCAGCGTTGGGCTACGTGATGTGCTGTGTCAGGGGCTTCAGAAATTAATTGCTGAGCACAGGGGGTTAACCAGGATAATAGTGCTTGGTCGCGTTGCAAATCAGCGATTTTAAACACGCGATACCCTGTTTGACGTGTGCCCAGGATTTCGCCTGAGCCGCGTAATTGCAAATCTTTTTCCGCTAGCAAAAAACCATCATGCGTATCACGAATGAATTGTAAGCGTTCCCGGCTTATGTAGGATAGAGGGGGTTGGTATAGCAGCATGCAATGGGATTGAGCTGTGCCACGGCCTACTCGTCCCCGTAGTTGATGCAGTTGTGATAAGCCAAGCCGTTCCGCATTTTCGATGACCATTAGACTGGCATTGGGGACATCAACCCCTACTTCGATGACAGTTGTAGCAACCAGTAAGTGGATGTCGCCGTTTTTGAATTGCGCCATGATCTGTTCTTTGGCAGCGCCAGTCAAGCGACCGTGTACCAAACCAATTTTGAGATCCGGTAATAAAATTTCTAATTGTAAAGCGGTGTCAGTGGCTGCTTGGCATTGGAGTTTTTCTGATTCTTCAATCAAGGTACATACCCAGTAGGCTTGGCGTCCATCATTCAAATGGGCACGTAAGCGTTCAATCAGCGTATCACGTTTGGTTTGATTTAGGACTAACGTCGTGACGGGGGTGCGACCAGGCGGTAATTCATCGATGATTGAAATATCCAGATGTGCCATTTGCGTCATGGCTAATGTGCGGGGGATGGGGGTGGCGGTCATGAGTAATTGATGCGGTGAATGCTGTTCTGTTTGACCTTTTTGCTGAAATTGTAAGCGTTGTGCCACGCCAAATCGATGCTGTTCGTCAATGATGATGAGTCCCAAACGTGCAAAGCGGACTTCCTCTTGAAACAATGCATGGGTTCCAACAATAAAATGACAGTGATGTTCTGCCAAAGCTTGCATTGCTTGACGGCGTTCACTGATTTTCATTTTGCCCGATAAACGATAAACTCTGATGCCCAAGGGGGTGAACCAGCGCTGTAATGTTTGCGCGTGCTGTTCACTTAAAATATCAGTCGGGGCCATCAGCGCCACTTGATAACCATTGGCCATGGCTTGGAGCGCAGCCACTGCAGCAATGACAGTTTTACCCGAACCCACATCTCCTTGTATCAAACGTAGCATAGGTTGTGATAACGCCATATCTTGACTGACTTCTTGTTGCACGCGAGTTTGCGCTGCGGTGAGTTGGAAAGGGAGATGTTGAAAAAATTGTGCTAATTTCTCTGGATCAGTTGGCATGGCTGGTGCGAGCAACGTGGCACGTTGTTGTTTGGCAAAGAGCATGCTGAGCCGTTGAGCGATCAATTCATCAAACGCTAGACGGCGTAAAGCCGGATGTTGACCATTTTCTAAGAGATGAATAGGACTATCTGGTGGTGGATGATGAAGGTCACAAATGGCTGTAGGGATGGCATCAAAATGGTAGGTACGACGTTGCGTGTCACTCATCCATTCTAAATCTTGTAAATGCGTATGGTAGCGTTCCAAGGCTAAAGTCACCAATTGCCGGATGCGATTTTGGCTGAGGCCTTGCGTTGTGGCATAAATGGGTGTGAGCGTTTCTTCCACGGTACTTGGTTCGTCTTCTGTACATAGGTGGTATTCGGGGTGAATCATATCAAGGACGCCATCAAATAGACGTGCTTCGCCAAATACGCGAATATTCATCCCAATTTGCATGGTTTGTGCTTGTTGTTGATTAAAATGAAAAAATCGTAAACGGAGCATGCCAGTTTTATCTTCAATAAAGCAATGTAAGATTTTACGGCGTGCAAATTTGATCTCTGTTTTACAGATCTGTCCGTGCACGACTGCCCAATCTTGATGTCGTACATCACGGATTGCTGTGATACGAGTTCGATCTTGATAGCGGTAAGGAAGATGAAATAATAAGTCTTGAATAGTATGAATACCACACGTCGCTAATTTCTTAGCAAATGTAGGTCCAACACCAGGTAAGCATGTACATAATTGAGTTAGCACGGTATGCTGTATACTATATAGTACTCGAATCGCAATCATAGCAGAATTAAGGACATCCCAGCAAATGAGAAGATTTCGATCAATGCTCGCCAAATGGTCAAAAACTCATTACAATAGTTTTAACAAACTCCTGACAGTGTTTTTGGCAATGGTAAAAAAGCAAGAAAAAAAATCAAATCGCTCCCAACATGGTCAGCGCTTAAGCGCATTGTGGCTGTGTTTTTTGATGTTTGTATTTGGGTATTTGGCTGCATCTTGGTTTGATGTCAATCAATTTGGGACTTGGGTGGGTAGCCATTTAAAAAGTCATCCAACTGACGAGCCTGTGTCAGTAAAAAAATCAATCGTTGAGAAACCAATGATTGAACAGCATCCCAAACTAGAATTTTATACGTTATTATCCAGTGATGCTGGCATGCATATCAATCCATCTTCTAAAACGACTGCAGAGACGGCAACCGTCAATATGCAATACAAAGCAGTGCCAGATAAAGCCAATCATTCAGCGTCGCCTGTTGCTGCGCCATCTGGGCCGATGGAATTAGCTGTGACGGCGCCTACATCCGTGGCTGTTCCTGCACAACCACAATCACTACCCAAACCAGTACGCGTAGCGCCGAAACCTGTGCTTGCACCAGCCCCTGCACGAATGGAAAAAGGGCAAGGTCGTTATGTGATTCAAGTGGGGTCATTCCGAATCTTAACGGACGCTAAACGTCTGCGCGAAAAGTTGGCAGCACGAGGCTTTGCAGTGAATATCACCCCGGTAAGTCAGCAGTCGATGTATTGGTACCGAGTGATGGTGGGTCCTTTTTCTTCTTTAGCACAAGCTCAGCAAGCGCAAGTATCCATTGCTAATCGCGAGCATGTTACGGGTATGATCCGTAAAATTGGTGGATAAAACTGAGGTATGACAACATTTGTTTTTCCCCTGAAAGGGGTGCATTGTACTGGGTGTAAAGGCAATCTGCAGTATCTCCTAGATGAAGAAACGAAACCAAATTTCTTTCAATTCAAAAAGATCGATGTATCACCCAATTTTCAAAAATTGATCGTCGAGATCAACGATGATAAGACATCTGAAGAAGAAGTACGGCGTTATATTAGCCAAACCTTAGCTGGATCTGCTTATGAGCTCGTAGTAGAAAGTGCTCGCTATTATTGGATGTTGGGTGGTTTAGGCCTAGGATTAGGCGCGTTGATACTGATTCTTTCTGTGACGCAAGGGCTGGTTTTTTGGCCAGTGAAATGGGGTGCCGCAGTAGTGAGTGTGGGGCTGACGCTCCTATTAGGTTCCGAATCTTTTCGTAAAGCAAGAATTGAATTACAACGTAAAAAACCCGCCATGGATAGTCTCTTTCTTTTGAGTACGGGTGCTGCAACCTTGATGTCTCTTTTGGCGTTGGTGGTCCCTGGTTTGCCGTTGATGTTCGAAGCAAGTTTATTGATTTTGGGGTTCCGCCATATTGGACTCGCCATTAAAAAGTCAATTTATACCACGCCCAATCTTCCGGTTCGTTATCAACGACTCAATACGAATCATCACAGTGCCAGTCAAGACGACGCCTCTGTATTAGTTCCTGGTGAAGAAATTGCGATTCAAGCAGGCGCAAGGATTCCAATCGACGGATGGTTGCTGCCTAAGCAGGATGTGCCTATGACACAGACTTATGCTATGGATGTATCGCGGATTAAAGGTGCTTATTTGCCGGAGCATTTGTCTGTGGATGATGCCGTCGTAGATGGGATGGTGGCGCAAAGCGATTGTGTCATGCAAGTGGGATTAGGGTATTCTCTACGCTATTTTGCGAAAAAACCGGCTGGCATAGCGGCTTGTCCTAAAGGGCAAATATGGATTTACCCAGAGCAGTCAAGTATCAGAGTCATCGCGCACTCTGATCGGGATAATAAAGTCGTGCAATTTGCATTAACAGATGCAGATTTGCGAGGGCGGGACAGGCAGGCTTATTTTCCAGTTATTTTGGATGCGTTACGTTTGAATACCGTGACGACGCATTTGGAAAAATCAGCGCGTCAACAATTAGCACGTGCGCTTGTGCAGCAGGCTGCTAAGTATGGTTTGACGCAAACGGCCTCATCTTTGGCGCGTTTGGATAAAGAACTAGAAGACGCTGGTTGTAGAACGACAGCAACTCAAGATGAAACTGATCGTATGCTACAGTATTTTGTGCCGATTGTGATTGGGGTGGCCTTGGTGTCTGGCGCCGTTGCAGCGTATTTTTTCTCACCCCTGATTGCCGTGCGGTGTGTCATTTCAATTTTGGTATCCGCTTGTCCCTGTACATTGGGATTTGTGACACCGTTGGTGATGGATTTTGCACGTGCGAAAGGTAAACAAGCAGGGGTGATATATAGTCAAGCCGATGCGATCGAGACATTGAAGGGTTGTGATACCGTACTGCTCGATCTGCATGGTACTGCGACAAAAGGGCAAACAGAAGCTAATATTATTGTGCATCATGCGGATAGGAAATACGAAATAGAAGAGTGTTTGGCGCGTTTAGAGCAATATACTGAGCAGCATGTGGGTAAGGCTATTTATGCACGACTCCAAGGGGATACTTTATTGCGCGATACTTGGGTGTTACAGCCCCAAAATATTGAACGTTATGCAGGCGGCATTGGTGCTACCATGCAAGATAAACATTATATATTAGGTAATCGCAATTTGCTGCGACAATTTGGGGTAGAGAATCTTGCAGATGGTACGTCTAATACGACTTATTTATTAGAAAAAGTGGGGGCAACCTATCAAAAATTGGCAACGATTCTCGTGCAGGATCCATTACGTCCGGATGCGGCTTTGGCGGTTCAGCAACTGAAACAACGTGGGCTAAACGTGTACGTATTGACGGGTACCGATCAACAGAGTGCTGAAAAATATGCTCGAGATTTGCCTGGTTTGGATGGGGTTTATGCCGGGTATTCAGAGGAGCAATCCAAAGTATCGATTGTGAAAAACCTACAAAACGCTGGGCGTCGCGTGCTGATGATTGGAGACGGTGCGAATGATGCTGCGGCGATGAAAGAGGCTTACGCGAGCATCGCGATGAAGCATGCTTTGAGTGATGAAGGCGCACAATATCTTGCCAAGGCCCGTATTTTGAATGGAAATATGCTCGCAGTCGTTGATGCGTTAGATATTGCTCATCAAGCGATGTGGCGTATTAAATTAAATCTTTATTTTAGTCTTGCTTATAATATTGCTGCGGTATTATTGACGAATCTTGTCGTATTAGCGACCGGATTGGTTCTTCATCCTGGTGTTTGTGCGGCGTTGATGGTACTCCAAGTGGGGCTTATTATACTCAGTACTTATTATTTTAAGCGCCAACCTTTACCAACTCAAAGTTTGGTTTCCCAATCTAGCGTGTTTCGTGCGGCGTCTGTGGCTGAGCGCGCTGGGAGCCCTCTGGCGCGCCACCCCTCGATGACTTGTTAGCGTTCCAAATGGATTTGTATAGGCCCTGCATTTTTAACGGCAAGAGGTTTGCTGATAGTCAGCGTTATATGTTGAATGGCGAATTTTTCTTGTAGCATGGCGAGTACTTGTTCTGCGGCAGTTTCTAACAGTTGAAATGAACGTGATGCGACAAATTCAGTGATGCTGTGACAAATTGCAGCATAGTCTAAAGCATTGGCCAAATTGTCCTGATAGCCGCTCACATCAATGGGAATACTCAGGTCGAAAATAAGAGACTGCAAGATACGTTGTTCCCATGCATAGACCCCAATTTTGGTGGAGACTTTGAGGCTTGTAATGCGTAAAGTATCGATGATAATGCTCCAAGGTTTTTTGCCTGGGTTGATCATGATATACTGCGTTTCTTTTTGCAAAGTGTTTTATGTCTAATTTATCGGAAAGTTTATTGTTGCGTGCGTTGCGTCGGCAGTCTGTGCCACGTACGCCAATTTGGTTGATGCGCCAAGCAGGTCGTTATTTGCCAGAGTATCGTGAGGTTCGAGCACGAGCGGGAAGTTTTCTAAATTTATGTAAGACCAAAGAATTAGCTTGTGAAGTGACTTTACAACCTTTGCAACGTTTTGCCTTGGATGCAGCTATTTTATTTTCTGATATTCTGACGATTCCCGATGCGATGGGGTTGGGTTTTTCATTGCAGGAAGGAGAGGGGCCTCGTTTCAAATATCCGGTGCGTGATTTGGCTGCGATTGAAGCGTTGCCCATCCCCAAAGCGTCTGACGAATTGGCTTATGTGATCGATGCGGTACGTTTGATTCGTCGCGAATTACCGTCGACCATTCCTTTGATTGGATTTGCTGGCAGTCCATGGACGTTGGCTTGCTATATGATAGAAGGGGAAAGTAGTCGCGAATTTAAGCGTGCTTTGAGTCTGATGTATCTTGATCCGCAGGCTGTGCATTGCTTGTTGCAAAAATTGACATTGGTAGTGATTGATTATTTGTCAGCACAAGCCGCTGCGGGTGCATCGGTACTGATGTTGTTTGATACCTGGGGTGGTATTGTGACCACACATCATTACCAACAGTTTTCTTTGGCTTATATGGGTGAAATCGTACAGGCGCTGAATAAAAAATATCCTGATGTGCCCGTTATTCTGTACACCAAAGGGAGTGGCCAATGGTTATCAGCCTTGGCTAATACAGGTTGTCAGGCAATTGGTCTAGATTGGACTTGTGATCTAAGTGTTGCGCGTCGGCAAGTGGGTGATAAACTGGCTTTACAAGGTAATTTGGATCCAACGGTATTATTAAGTTCCCCAGCTTGTATTCGCGCAGAAGTCAAACGAGTTTTGGCCGAATTTGGATCGGGATCAGGGTTGGTGTTTAATTTGGGTCATGGTATTACGCCAGATGTGCCAGTAGAGCATGTTCAGGTCTTAGTGGACGCTGTCCATGATTTGAGTCCTCAGTATACTCAGGGAGAGTAGGTATGATTGTGGTCTCGGCGTTCAAACCAGCTTGGTGGTTAACTAACCCACATGCTCAGACCATGTATGCTGCGGTGGTACGCAATATTACGGTCCCTTATACTCGAGCTGAACGCTTGGAGCTGCCGGATGGTGATTTTGTTGATTTAGTTTGGTTAGACGGTGGTTTGACCCATGATGCGCCTTTGGTTGTTTTATTGCATGGTTTGGGTGGAACGTGGAATTCTCAATATATCAAAGCTCAAATGGTGCGTTATAAACAGCTAGGTTGGCGTTCAGTTGTGATGCAATTGCGTGGCGCGGGCTCTGAACCTAATCGTATGCTGCGTGCCTTTCATGCTGGTGATACGGCTGACTTGGATTATTTTTTACATGCTTTGGCTGTGCGAGAACCTCATACCAAAAAAATGGGTGTTGGCTTTTCTTTAGGTGGCAACATCTTATTGAAATGGTTAGGGGAAAATAGTACGCAGGAATTGCTCTCTGCTGCTGTAGCTGTGTCAGTACCGTTTCAATTGAGTTCTGTTGCAGATCGATTAAATCAAGGATTTTCTCGCCTATATCAAAAACGTTTATTAAATGAATTACACCAACATTTTTTGCGTAAAATGCAAAGGCATCCTAATGAGGATATGTTGCGAAAATTGCAGAATTGTCATTGCTTTTGGACGTTTGATAACGATATTACTGCGTATTTGAATGGGTTTGATAATGTGCATACTTATTATCGTGAATCCAGTTGCAAAGCTTATTTACGAAGTATTACGACTCCAACTCTGGTTTTACACGCGCTGGATGATCCTTTTATGACACCAGCGGTGGTGCCAAATCTTGCGGAACTGTCTTCAAGTATTTCTTTAGAATTAAGTCAGCATGGTGGGCATGTTGGGTTTGTAAGTGGCATGATACCTGGACACCCCAAATTTTGGTTGGATGATCGCATTGCAGAATTTTTTTCTAATCAGGTTAGTTGAGTCTTGAGAATTTTTATTTTATCCCCATATATAATATACATAAAATTTGGAGTGGTTTGATGAGTGATAAATCAAAAAAAGATTGGAAAACCTTTAAAGACGAACATGCTCATTTGGATGATGAGCCATTGAATCTACCAGAGGAAGACGATGAGGATGGGAGTACTGGTGGGAGCGCTGAGGGTGTTGCTGCTGAGTTGGCTCATCCCGCATACGAAGACTTAGAGTTGAAATTGACGGAAACGGAACAAAGAGCGCATCAATATTGGGATCAAGCAACGCGCGCTATGGCTGAATTAGAAAATGTGAGACGACGAGCGGAACGAGATGTGGCGCAAGCTCATCTGTATAGTTTAGAGCGGTTTGCGAAAGAGTTGATCCCAATCATCGATAGTTTAGAGCAAGCACTTCAACTGGTGGACGAGCACGCTGATCAAATCATGTCTGATGGTCTGTCGTTGACGATGAAGCTTTTTTTGTCGGTGATAGGCAAATTCAAAATCGAGCAATTGGATCCAGTGGGCGAGCCATTTAATCCACAAGAACAAGAAGCGATGTCCATGCAAGAATCAGACGCACCATCCTCTACAGTGGTGATGGTGTTTCAAAAAGGTTACAAATTGAATGATCGGGTGATTCGCCCAGCGCGTGTGATTGTTGCAAAGTAGGTTCTGTTACGCGTCATCCAGAACGTAGCGAAGGATCTCTTGGCAGTGGTAATGTGCCACATCATAGCGCTCCTGGATGACAAGTTGCTAACGCATTTATTCGTGGCTCACACAAAGATTTTTTTGTTTACCCCTTGAAAAATGCAGATCTTCCCCCATATTCGATTTATAGAGAAATGACAGTTACTAATTTGGAGTGAAAAATGGGTGTTATTATTGGTATTGATTTAGGGACAACGAATTCATGTGTTGCAGTTATGGAAGGCGGCCAACCTAGAGTATTAGAAAATAATGAAGGGCAACGCACGACGCCTTCTATTGTTGCGTATACCAATGATAGTGAAGTTTTAGTAGGGCTTGCTGCAAAACGTCAAGCGGTTACTAATCCTACCAACACATTATATGCTATCAAACGTTTGATAGGACGTAATTTTTCAGATCCTATTGTTCAAAAAGATATTAAAATGGTGCCGTATAAAATTGTCAAAGCTGATAATGGCGACGCTTGGGTTTGTGTGAGAAATGAAAATAAAGCACCTCCTCAAATTTCTGCTGAAGTGTTACGTAAAATGAAACAGACTGCGGAAGACTATTTGGGTAAACCAGTGACAGAAGCGGTCATCACAGTTCCTGCGTATTTCAACGACTCACAACGTCAAGCTACCAAAGATGCTGGGCGTATTGCTGGTCTTGAAGTGAAGCGGATTATTAACGAGCCTACTGCTGCTGCGTTGGCGTATGGTATGGATAAGAACCGTGGTGATTCCGTTATCGCTGTTTATGACTTAGGGGGTGGTACTTTTGATATTTCAATTATTGAAATTGCTGAAGTAGATGGCGAGCACCAATTTGAAGTACTTGCTACGAACGGTGATACGTTCTTAGGTGGAGAAGATTTTGATATAGCGTTGATTGCATATCTGGTGGCAGAATTTAAAAAAGATACGGGGATCGATTTACATAATGATCCATTAGCAGTGCAACGCTTAAAAGAAGCGGCAGAAAAAGCGAAAATTGAATTGTCCTCTGCGCAGCAAACTGACGTGAATCTACCTTTTGTTTCAGCAGATGCGTCTGGTCCTAAGCATATGAATATCAAACTGACACGAGCTAAATTGGAATCGTTGGTAGAAAAATTGGTAGAACGCACGCTTCCTCCTTTGAAAATGGCATTGAAAGATGCGGGTCTGACTGTTGCACAGATTAATGAAGTTATTTTGGTCGGTGGACAAACACGTATGCCGATGGTCCAAAAAACGGTAGAAGACTTTTTTGGCAAAGAACCACGTAAAGATGTGAATCCTGATGAAGCGGTTGCAGTGGGTGCGGCGATTCAAGCTGCTGTATTGTCTGGCGAAGTGAAAGACATTCTGTTGCTCGATGTGACCCCGTTATCGTTGGGTATCGAAACGCTGGGTGGCGTGATGACGAAACTGATTGAGAAAAACACCACTATTCCAACCAAAGCGAATCAGGTGTTTTCTACTGCAGACGATAATCAAACTGCTGTGACGGTCCATGTGCTCCAAGGAGAGCGTGAGCAGGCTTCTGCTAATAAATCATTAGGACGATTTGATTTAGCGAATATTCCTCCTTCACCACGTGGTGTACCACAAATTGAAGTCACCTTAGACATTGATGCCAACGGTATTTTGAATGTATCTGCTAAGGATAAAGCAACCGGTAAGGCACAATCTATTGTCATCAAAGCTTCTAGTGGTTTGAGTGATGAGGAAGTATCTGCCATGGTAAAAGATGCTGCAGCGCATGCAGATGAAGACAAAAACTTTAAAGCCTTGGTTGAAGTGCGTAACCATGCAGATGGTTTGATGCATAGTACTGAAAAAGGATTGAAAGATCTGGAAGGTGAAATAACGGACGATGAGAAGCATGCAATCGAAACGGCTATTTCAGAGTTGAAAGAAGCATTGAAGTCCAATGAAAAAGCACAAATTGAAGATAAATTAACAGCTTTAACAAATGCTTCAGCCAAAATGACGGAACGCGTCTATGCTAAGAAGGCAGCTGCAGCAGAATCGTCTGATCCAGCCGCGTCACCAGAAGCTACAGAGCCTCCTCAGAGCGATGCTGGTGTTGTAGATGCGGACTTCGAAGAAGTACCGCCGAAGGAAGGTGACAAAAGCTAATGGCCCGATGGAACGTACACGTTCCTGTGTAGTCACTTTCAAAGAAACGCCAGCCGCCGTCTCGGAGTGAATCCGATACGGCGGCTGGCGTTTTTTTGGGTGGCATGAATTGTAGTGAATAGGTATACTTTGCGCGAGAAATACCTGAATAGTGAGTACGATATGCAGCATGATTATTATGAATTATTAGGTGTTAGCCGAGATGCATCGGAAGCTGACATAAAAAAAGCTTATCGTAAAATGGCGATGAAGCTGCATCCAGATCGGAATCCAGATGATAAGGATGCGGAAGAACAGTTTAAAGAAGTCCAAAAAGCGTATGCTATATTATCCGACACTCAAAAAAGAGCTGCTTATGACCAATTTGGTCATGCTGGTGTTGAGGGCGGGGGTGCTGGCGGTTTTGGTGGTTTTTCTGGTGGTTTTGGTGATGTGTTTGGGGATATATTTGAGAATATATTTTCTCAGGGGCATGGGGGTGGGCGGCAATCACGGTCCCAACGCGGTGCCGATCTGCAAATGACCATACAGCTGACGCTTGAAGAAGCAGCGCAAGGCAAACAAATTGAAATTACCGTGCCACGGCACGTGGGATGTAAAACGTGTGATGCGTCTGGAGCCAAAAAAGGAAGTAAGCCGAAATCTTGTGAAACCTGTAATGGAGTAGGACAAGTCCGGATGCAACAAGGATTTTTTTCTATTCAACAAACTTGCCCGAGCTGCCAAGGTATGGGTAAGGTTGTGACGGAGGCTTGTGGTGATTGCCATGGTAATGGACGTGTGCGCGAACAGAAAAATTTAACGGTTAAAATTCCTGCTGGAATTGATTCTAATGATCGTGTACGCTTAAATGGTGAAGGAGAAGCGGGTGTGCATGGTGGTGCAGCTGGAGATTTGTATGTTCAGATTGCGATCAAACAGCACGCTATCTTCGAACGACAAGACCGCGATTTATTGTGTGAAGTGCCAATAGACTTTGTCATTGCAGCGTTAGGTGGGCAAATTGAAGTTCCTACGTTGGAAGGCCGCGTTACTTTGAAAATTCCTCCTGAAACGCAAACTGGGAAATCATTTCGCTTACGAGGGAAAGGGATTAACTCAGCGCGCACTCATAGTAAAGGGGATTTGTTGTGTAAGGTGATTGTTGAAACACCGGTAGAATTAGATAAGAAACAAAAAGAATTACTTGAGGAATTTCAACAGTTGCTAGATCAAAGTAAACATAGCCATTCCCCCCGTAGTAGCTCGTGGTTTGCTGGGGTT
>CAISKC010000543.1 GCA_903885895.1 uncultured Legionella sp. | reverse complement strand
TTCACCACATACTGCGCTTTCACATGTGGTGCGGCATTACTCACAATGCTAAACGACTCTCCATGTTCCGTTACCGTTTTTACGAAACCGTGCGCACAGGCAGGTTTCATACCGTAATAAATAACGCTCAGTAAATAATTGATTCGCTTTTGAATCAGCTTTAAACTACTGTTTGGAGAATCAATCTCGCGATAGCCACCACGCTTCTTCGGTATCTTAAAAGGGTGGTAACTCTCATCCAACTTTTCAATCAGTTCCAGTAGGGTTTTAGTCGGCACTTGAATTAGCCTTGCTAAATCATCGATGTCCTGCGCCTGCAAAAACTCATTTGCCCGGGCGTAAATTTTAATTTCTTTTTCTTTCAACGTTTCCATAAAAAAGGGATTGACTTTATATTATCTACTTGATCAACTGCCTGTAATTTTTGTCTCAAAAATTACAGGCATACATTCAACAAACATTCATAACAAGCCGCAGTAACAACAGCCCGATAGTCTTTCTTGACTCATAATATATTTTTGTCAATCCCCTAAAATGGTGGATCATCATCTATCTTCTTAAAGATTTTATACTTCTGTTTTATTCGATTTTCCATATCGACTTCTGAATACTGATTCGCTCCAGCAAACTCATCAAGATTTTCAAATCGCGCATGTTTATTGATAAAGCGCATTCGCACAGTACCAACAGGACCGAAACGGTTCTTAGCCACAATTACTTCTGCGATATCTTTTGTCGGATTACCCTCCCAATCCTGCTCAAGCCCATAATATTCACCGCGATACAAAAACAAAACTTTATCCGCTTCCTGCTCGATGGATCCTGATTCACGTAAGTCCGAAAGAATTGGTTTTTTATCACCGCCTCTTGTTTCCACCGCACGGCTCAATTGTGACGTAACAATCACCGGAATGTCTAATTCTCGGGCCAATGCTTTTAATCCGCGCATGATAGCTGAAATCTCTGCTTCCCGATTACCGCTATGAGTTCGTGAGGATGAAACACCTATTAGTTGCAGATAATCGATTATGATCATTTCAGTGCCATATTGCATTTTCATCCGGTTAGCCATGAAGCGAATCTTCTGAATAGTCAGTGCTGGTTCATCAACCATATAAAGCGGAGCATCATCTATTTCTCCCGATTTGAGGTGAAGCTTTTTGAATTCTTCATGATCGAGTTTCTTTCTACGAATTCTATCCGCATCAATGCCAGAATGCTGCGATAGCAAACGAATAACCATTTGCTGACTGCTCGTCTCCAAAGAGAAAAACGCAGCAGAATGCTTCATTTTCATGCACGTGTTCAAGAGCATCGAAGTAACAAATGCTGTTTTGCCCATAGCCGGCCTTGCAGCAATTACTATCAACTCACCGGGATTGAATCCTCCAGTGATTGTATCCAATTCTTCAAGCCCACTTTGAATTCCTGTAAGACCATCCGGATTATTCATACTCTGTAGTGCTTCGTACAAAATATTTTCTGATAATGATGCAAATGCCTGAATAGGTTTGCGCTCGTTATCAGAATTTATTTCTTCCAATCGTGCAATAGCTTTGTTCATGGTGTTTCCAACATCCACCGATGGATCGGTTGATTCACCCGAAAGTTCATCGCCCAGCTCGCCTAACCGTTTTTTCTTTGAAGAATAAAGAACGATGCGATAATATTCTTCGGTTAGCAGAGCATCATTGTTGGTGCTCTGCAGCGAATCAATGTAATCAAGACCACCGGCAATTTCGAGTTGTCTGTTTTTAAGCAATTGCGATTTTAGCGTAATTGTATCCAACGGAGTCATGCCCAGCATCAGTTGAATGATGTTGGAATAAATGACCTGATGGCGGCTATCAGCAAAATGAACGGGCTTTAAATTTTGTAACACATTCCCGTTTTTCTTCTCTGATGAAACGAGATTAGAGAGCAGATTTTGCTCCGCCTGGAAGACGGTGATTTGATAGGTGCTTGGTGCCATAACCTTGGTGATTTAACGCGTAAAAAATGTAACAGGGGAAAGAATTCCGAAGTGTGTGGCAAATGTATGTCGCGATTTATTTCAAAAACAAGGGTGTGCAGAAATATAGGTTTCTGTATAGTTCAATCAACACCACTGAAACTCAAACTGAGTATGCGTTTAGGTAATTTGTGAACAGTAAACTGTGCAATTTAATTTTGCGATATGCACACGAAAAATGTGGATGAAAAGGCAGAGAAAAAGTTTGGCATGGGTACAAAGTGGTCAAAGAATTGCATGGTATGCTTGTTTGTCACACCAGCCTGATGACAACGAGGAAATGATATTCTGTCCTGTCAATTACATTAAGCAGAAACTTTGGGTAATCGTCAAAAAAAATCCGGCTGTATTTTATATCCTTATTTTACTGCCCAATATTTCGTTGCTTGACACGCTAACGTAGAATTGTGTTTATTTATTGACTTATAAGAATGTGGGGTATCTTCAATTTGCATTTATTTTGTTTCTGTAGCGGCCAAATAAAATAGACCAATAGCAAGTAGAATTAGCAAAAAAGCAGCAGCATCGTTTTTGCCTTTACGCGAACTGCCAAAATATTTACGATAGCTAAGGCCTGTAATACCACTTCGAATGGAGTACCCTTTAGAACCAAACGAACCAAATCTGGTTCTTACACTCGTTGAGACGCCCGATTTGCTAACATTAAGCCCGAGGCCATTACCTAAATTAATTCTTCTGAAAAACCTGAAAGCCATGCATCATGCTTGATGATTGCAAATTAATAAATTGTGGCCATTGTAAACAAAAACATTTACTGTAAATTACTAGTTGATGGAAGTTCTGGTAAGGTGTTGTGTTTTGTTTTCGAGC
>CAISKC010000542.1 GCA_903885895.1 uncultured Legionella sp. | reverse complement strand
TCGTGGGGATACATCAGCTCACAAAGACGGAGGGGGAGCAGTTACTCTGCTAAAACAACTCTTATTGTTTCAATCGTCATAAATAAAGTCATGGGTTGTACAGAAGATTCAACAAAACCATGTGACATATAAAATCTTTTAGCCTGCTCCGATATGGAAATAATCACTGTCTCTAAACTCCGCTTATAAAAACCTCTAAACCTTACCTCATCACCTGCACACCCTCATTCTGAGCATCTTGCATGAAATCGGCCAATGCGCGTTCTGATGACGTTGGCATATGAAATAGGCCAAACATTGTGATGCCAAAACCTTTTTCTAAACTAAACTCCCCATCAACCTCACGGCGACATGCTGCCACTTCGGCGAAAGATATTTGATAGGTTTTTTGTTGATAAGTAATGAGGTAACGCTTATTCATCAGGTCCGGATGATGAACTGCATTAGGCTCATTGCTCATTTTAATTTTTAACTGTTTTAAAATATTGGCCTTCTGATTACTAGCTGGTTCGTCTAGCAATACTAGTCGAGCAATCACAGCATCACTTTGCTCCAAATAATTTTGATGCGAAGCAGGTTCATGAAACTTGCTCTGTATAAAGGCCAAGGCACCCTGTGCTGCGTAAGTCAACGCAAGTTTTAAGTGCTTACAGACTTGCCATAGTAAACTGACCATAGCAATCATACCTATTTTGATAAAAGTCCAATCTAACATCGCTAAATGGAGGATAATATAATTAATCGTCCCTAAAGCTCTACTTCTTAATAGCCTATTAACCGCAGTCAATGCCAACCAAGCTAAGAGGAGTGACCAACCATATTCTTGAGCGAAAAAGGAAACGACAGGGAATACAAAAATAAACGCTTTCACAAATAAACCTATGGCAAGCACCCATAATATTGCTTTACCCAACGCTAATAACAATGCTTTAAAACCCAATGTCCGCCGACCCTCGCCTCTTTGATAGGCTTGGTATTGACTGAACCCCTGAATCCAATTTTTGTTTTTAGCTAAATAAACCAAAGGATGATGATTATCTGCTTGATTTATTCTTGCGGCTTCCGCAAGTTTTCTAACTGTAAATGGACTTTTATTAAAAACATCTCTCTCTAATTGGGTACAAATCGTCTGGTCAAATGATTCCAAAATAAAAAGCGTACGTCTACTCTGTCCCACTATAGGCAAAGGTTTTAATCCTTGCTCTTTGCGATATTCAATGACTTTCTTTAACATGTCTGGTCGAATTTTGGGCGCATGTTTTAAGAAATCGGCAACAGAAATTTCATCAAGGTTTAATAGAACACCATAAGCCTCCAAACGTACCAAACGTCTAATTTGAATATCTAGAGCTTGCGCACTCATAACATCCGGATCAGGAAAACGCATAGCCATTCGTATTTGATCTGGGATGCGGCTTAATAGCTCTCCAAATTTAGCGTTTCTGGCGTGCTCCGAAATATAATACAGCACATCAGGATTCTGTTCCTGAGCAATTTGATAGACCTCTCGATCTTGCTGTAAGGTTGGGCTCAATATCGCCCATAATAACCCATCCTTCGCTACCAGTGCTTTTCCAAACTCCCGATGATTTAACAAACTATCCGGTAATTGCTTCAGATACTCAGGTTCACCTTCAAAAAAATCGATCAATTGTGAAGTGAGCAACTGCAAACGCTCCACATTTTGCGCTCCATCCACTTCCTGCTGCAACATATCTGAGAATATCGTTATAATTTGCTGGTTAAGCTCTAATTGCGTATTCGGTAACAACGATACTAACTCAGGACAATTCCGAATATGATTCAAAATCAATTCTGGATAAGCTTGAATGACGTTTAGATGCTGAGTATTATTGCGGAGCAGATCAAATTGATTGTTTCTGATGACCGTACATGCTGCAAGCAAATCATCCCATGATAAATTATTACGAAGTTTAACGCCTCTGCGCAACTCTGGGTTTTCGATCAGTCGTTCCATGCTGACGTAATAACCATCTGTCACCATTTTTTGGAAAACAAGCTCTCGAATTGCATGATCAAATTCTTCTCTGGATTTTAGACAGGAGGCAAAAGATGATAAAATAGGGATCCGTTCTTCATCTTCATCCAAAAGGAAACTACCAGACTCATCTTTTTCGAACTCTGTGTAATCCTCGCGCACAAATAGATCAACACGAACTTCTCCAAAATGCATTCTAAGAACCTGCCCCAGCGCAGCAATATCCTCAATACTCAATGCGAGATTATTCTGCCACCGATCTGAGCCCAAAACGGAATTTATTTCACTGGTGACATAGGTCGTCAACGTTTGAGGCGCATCTTGCTCGTACTTTTGAAAAACTTGCTTATAGTGACTATTGAAACAAGCATCAAGGGTTTTACTACTCAATAACCAAGCATGAATATCTAAGATTGTCTCTTTTTGTTCAATGCCTAATTTACATTTGTTTGCCATCTTTACAAAATGATCATACACATGAACATTCATCGAGTTCGTGATATTATTTTGAGTATTATAAAGTTTATGTAAATCACGAACACATTCAGACCGTGCTTTGGA
>CAISKC010000541.1 GCA_903885895.1 uncultured Legionella sp. | reverse complement strand
TGAGTATTTAAAACAATTTCTGGGATGGTACTTTTAACTTTATATCCGTTATCATTTAACGTGTCGATAGCCCACAGTATGTGAGAATTTATCATACAGCCACCCACATCGGTGGATGATACGTAAATTCAACTTCAATCCCATCAGGATCAAGCACACTAAATGAACGAGTCCCAATACCAAATGTTTTAGGAGCTCCTAAGATAGTTAATTTTTTTATTTTTGCGTCTTGATATATTTGGTCGATCGCAGCAGGAGAGTCTAATGCAAAACCAATATGCTCCAAACGTTGTGTACCTTCATATGGCGCCTGAGTTTTATGCAATGAAATACTATCGCCATTACCAACCAAATAAACATAATCGCTCGTTTTCAGCTCCGTACGCATTCCCAAAAGATTATAAAACTGCTCACATTCATCAAGTTTATGTACGGCAAGAGCTACGTGCCTTAGGCTCGCATTTTTGGGCAACATTGTTGTAACTCCACATAGCTAAGAAATTGAAAGCTCGCAACTATCTGCATCAAGCAATACTTTTTTTCCTATTGGCAACACACAACGTCTATCACGATGGCTGTAAGGAAACTCTTTGATGCAAGGTACTTGAACACGCTTTGACCATTCGTCAATAATATCATCTACAGTGCCATCTCGATCAGGAAAATGGTGCGCATCACAGCGTTCAAATTGCCCCCAAATTAATCCGGTGATTTGTCCAAACACACCCGCCAATTCAAGCTGTGACAACATGCTATCAATCTTATATGGTTCTGCCCAAACCTCTTCTATCAACAACACGCAATCTTTGAAGTTTGGCTGATAAGGTGTCCCCATAAGTGCAACCAAACATCCTAAATTCCCACCTACCAAAGATCCTTCCGCCTTTCCAGAAATGACCGAGGTACCTTCGTTAATTTGATATGACTCGCCAAACAAGCAAGCCATCAATGTTTTCTCAATGAATGCATCTAATGGCTGGCCATCCAAATCACGGAATATAAATCCTGTACATGAAGCAATACCTGCTCTGGCTAAAAGACCTAATTGCAATGCGGTGGTATCACTAAATCCTGTAACCCATTTGGGGTTTGCTCGAATTTTATCGATGTCTAGAAAAGGTAAAATTCTTTGTGCGCCATAACCACCACCAGTAGCCATAATCGCTTTAACATTTTCATCACAGAAAAAATCCATGATATCTTTTGCACGATCACAATCCTTTCCTGCCAAAAAACGATCGGCATCATGTACATGAGGACCTGCTTTTACTTTAAAACCTTTACTTTCTAAATAGGTTATACCCAATTCCAGTCGCCCTTCTTGCATTGGACTAGATGGCGTAACCAAGCCAATCGTATCACCCAGTTTCAACGGCGGCGGACAAATAATTTTCATAATAAAGTTCTCTGTAAACCACATATAGTACCAATCAGTTTACACTTCTCCCGAATATCCGCCCAGTGTTTATTGAGAGCCAACAATTCAAATTCCTGAATATTTTGAGAAACCGATAACTGTTTATAGCGACGGACAATGACCTCAGGATTACCATCAATTTTTGCCACCACGAAACTTCCAGGCATAGGCATTCTATCAGGATCAATAAACAAAATATCGTGACGTCTTAACTCAGGCTCCATGCTGTCATCCGGCATTTTTACAGCAAACACATGCTTTCCAACTTGAGTAGTCAACTCAAAACTGAATGGAACATAAGGGACGATATTTTCTCGTTCTTTTTGTATAGCCTGAATTGCTGCCATTGGGTCGTAAGCTTGTTTTGAATCCAATATCGGAACCAACATGCCCCAATTTGGATTTTGATCATTCATTTTCTCAGTCAAACACATTAAAAAAGCAGGAGATACATCAAGCGCTTTCGAGAGCTGCTTCACCTCTTCTGGTCCTGGTGTGCGTATTCCATATTCCCAATTGCTGATGCGTGATGGTTTTAAATCATCTGTGAGGTCAGCCAAAGCCTTTCTAGTCAAACCTTTGCCCTTGCGAGCTTCATAAATACGCTGACCAATTTCTTTTTTAATATCCATCAATTTCAAACCGTCCTATAAAAATAATGATAGTTATATCTTGATAATTACACCAATGATGGTATTATAATTTTATATTTACACTTTTTGTGTAAATATATTGGGTGAATTTTTAATAAAAACTAATTACATATAAAAACATAATAAAAACGAGTAATCAAGGGAATTGATCGTGAATTTTACAATTAATGACAATGAATTATCGGCGCTCGCGGGACTACCTCATCTCCAGCAGGTAACCTATCTCATCGGTATTCGCCCATTGATGGATCAATATTCAGCCCTCGTCGGCTTAAAAAATCGTATCAGCTATCAATCCTTATCGGATATCTTACACATAGATCCTTATCCCGGTGTTCAATCAGAAAACCCTAGTCGGCAACAAATCAGACGTGTGATCAAGAATCTTGAACGCGTAGGATTAATCGAAATTCAATCTGAAGATAAACATCTAATTTTAAAGTGTGTTTTAGCCAATTCGAATGATTCTGTTCAAAATAAAGCCGACACAGAAGTCGACACACAACCCGACACAAGGGCGTACCGAGATAACCCAGTATCCACAAGGGTTGTAGTGAATCAGTTTCAAAAAGCCGACACAGAAGCCAACACAAAAGCCGACACCCCTCTTTATATAAGTAATAATTATTATATTTATTTATTACAGCAATTCGAAAAATTTTGGACAAACTATCCGCTCAAAAAATCCAGGCAAAATGCTTGGCTAAAATTCCAATCCTTGCAACCAAGCGAAGAATTGCTGACTCGTATTTTCACAGCTCTTGAAGAGCAAACAACTTTTTACAACCAAATCAAATCCCAAGGCCAATGGATCCCGGACTGGAAATACCCAGCCAACTGGCTTGCCCAACACTGTTGGGAAGATGAAATTAATTTAACTCAGGAGATCTCACATGCGAACCATCAACGAAGTCATAGCAACCAACAATCTGTCGACCCGTTCTGGGATAGCTGCAAAGACGGAATTGA
>CAISKC010000540.1 GCA_903885895.1 uncultured Legionella sp. | reverse complement strand
TTGACGCAGTCTTGTGCAATTTCTGTCCACCGCTACCACTACCCAAGATAAATTTTTCGATGAGTGAAGCTTCATTGATATGAAGTTTTGCCATCCACTCGGCCAATTTATCCCATTTATCTTTGCTAATCATGTCATTTGGTAGTCAATGAATTAGCAGCATTGTAGCAGAACCATCCTCAATATCTACAATTTAGCCCTAAGGTCACTCACGGGTGTTGGTGAGCACTCAGTCATCTTCTGGGCTAATAGACATATGGTTCCTTTGCTATGAGCAAAGGTGGTTGGTGTCATATAATTTGCCAACATTTTTTCGATCACTGCGGGAAACGTCGCTTGAGAACATACATGTAATTCTTTACTTGTTGGCCTTGCCAGTATTTCAATCATTTTTTTACTAGCGTGCTGGATGATATCGCGCGCTAAAGCAAGAACCTCTTCGGGTGTGTAACGTTCTTTTTCATGAAGACAATCGATAGGCAAATTAAATGAAAGGACTAAATGGCGTAATTGAGTATAAGCATGATTGACTAACTTCTGAATATCACGTTTACCATAGTGTGATTTCCTCCAAATAGTATCATAGTAAGGCACTTGAACCATTGTGGATAACAAAATGTTGTGTTGAAAGATTTGTGCAACGGCGGTTAGATTAGTGATTCCTTTTTCTTTTGCGAGCTTTGTTACAGCATTAATCACACGTACTATTTGCTCTTTATCCTCAAGCGGTTTATTTAAGGGGAACTTTGCTGCGGCCACGGCTCTCATACATTGAAATCTCAAGTGAAGCGCCTGTAATAATTGTGAATGAGGGTTATTATCTATGGCTTGATGCAACGCAGCTTGTTTTCTTATGCGATGAGCAGCAAAAAAACCTTGTATTTTAAGTGCAGCCTGATTTTCTAACACAATAACTCCTTCATTCAAATGCGTCATAATTGCGCACATTATAACTCAGTGCTGATTTAAATAACATCGAGTATTTTGAACAACTTTTCCAATAATCTCTACTTGTACATTTTCATTCACCGTAATATTCGGCCAATTATCATTTAACGTCATGAGCTCAAACTCTGACGAGGTATAGGATAATTTCTTGTATTGGCAAATTACTGCTTCAGGCTTGCCACTTATTTTAACCGCAACATAATCACTAGGGTTTGGTGAAGCTGATGGATCAATAATTTGTATGTCATTGATTCGCATTTCAGGGGTCATGCTGTCGTCTGTCATTTTCAAAGCAAATGCATATTCTCCTAAACGACCTGCAAGTTCTACGCTAACTGGGATGAAGGTTACTTCGTCCACGTATGTTTGATGTCTTATTGCTTGAGTATGTATTTTAGGATCGCAGGCTTGCTGGTGATTCAGTAGCGGTATAAAACACCCTTCAATTGAGATTTCTTTAGGTTGGTCTGTTAGACACATTAAGTATGCTGGCGACACATCTAGTGCTTTCGCTAATTGCTTGATTTCTTCAGGGCCCGGCGTCCTTATACCATGTTCCCAGTTATTGATTCGCGACTGTTTTAAATCATCGGTTAATTCACCCAATGCTTTTTGAGTTAAGCCCTTGGCTTTGCGCGCCGCTAAAATTCGTTGACCAATTTCTTCTTTGATGTTTAGCACGATAAAGATCACCCCAATAAAAAATATTTTTAAATAAGACTTGATTGTAGCACATTAAGTGCTATAGCATAAGGATTAATATTGCAAATAGTGCTTATGCGTGTTTTATTTTTATAAATATAGCACGCGTAGAAAGTAATGACGAGTAAACGATGGAATTTTTAATCAATGATGATGAGTTGAATGCCTTATGTGGATTACCGCATATGCAACAGCTCGCCTATTTAAGAGGAGTGCGGCCTTATATGGACGTGCACACAAGGCTAGTTGGCATTAAACGCGGGATTAGCTATCAATCGATCGCAGAACAGCTTTATGTCGAAGCACATCAAGGCATTAAAAGTAATAGTTGTTCTCGAATGCAGATTCGTCGTTCTTTATCGGCCTTGGAGCGTGCTGGGCTTATCAGCTCACAATCGCAAGGACTAAAATTAATTTTAAAATGCGAACTAGCGACAACGGGTTTTTCCGTCAAAAATAAAGTAGACCTAAACCCGACACAGCAAACAGACTTACTTAAAAGAGCGCAATGCCGTGATAAATCAGGTGATTTTAGCAGTGGTGCATTAAAAGCCGACATAGGCAAAACATCAAAAGCCGACACACCTCTAAAAGAAGATATTTATATATATTTATTATCGCAATTCGAAAAATTTTGGTCGATGTACCCAGAGAAAAAATCCAAAGCAAATGCTTGGGAGGCGTTTCAACAATTAAACCCTGATCAAGCGCTATTCAGCAAAATTCTTCAAGCATTGGAAACGCAAATCAACAACCGCGAAATAAAGCAACTCAATGGCGTTTGGGTGCCACCGTGGAAATATCCAGTGAATTGGCTGTCACAACAATGCTGGCAGGATGAAATAACCATCGAAACGGTGCAGGAGACACGACATGCAGATCGTCAAACAACTATTAGAAAAGAACCCTCAAGAGATCTGTTCTGCCCTCCAAGCGACGCAACCAGTGAACAACCAGACGAATTCTCCGGAAAAAACGTCGTCCAGTTCCAACGATATCAACAGCGAGATAAGGCGTATTGATCTTTTGTTTTCAAAATTTGCGGCATTTTATGGGCATATATGGAGGAGTCAATTTAAAGATGAGGCGTTTTTGGTATTTGCAAAAAAAGAGTGGCGAGAAGCGTTGAGCGAGTTTAGCGATGACGTTTTTGATAAAGCCATTCTCAGTTGCAGAGAATTTTATGAGTTACCGCCGACTTTGCCGCAAATGATTCTTTGTTGTAGGCAGATTAAAAGACGCGTTATTCATTTTGTAAAGCAAAGTGAACCTGCGCCGGTGAATCGAGAGGCTGCTGCTTTCTATTTGAAAAAATGCAAAGAAATGTTAGCAACATAACCAAGGAGAAAATCAATGAAAGAGAGAAAACAGAAGCTCAGAACAAAAGCAGTTGCTTACACGGTTATTACAGGTGCTCTTGCAGTATTAACCGGATGCGCAGCCACACAAACAGCGATTGAACATGGGCATTTGATAACGAGTACCAAACTCAGTGAAACCGTGTTTCTTAACCCGGTATCCAATGCTCAGAAGACCGTTTATGTCTCTGTTAAAAATACGGCTGATCAAACGATTGAAGTGGAACCTGCGTTGAAATCATCGTTTAAGGCGCATGGGTATCGGGTGATGAGTGAGCCTACAAGCGCACATTATCTGTTGCAAGCTAACATTTTGAAGGTTGGAAAAATGTCCATTGCTGCGTCGCAGTCAGCGCTCGGTGGAGGTTATGGAAGTGCGCTGGCTGGTGGCGTGGCGGGTGCGGCTTTGGGAGCTATGACTCATAACACCAATGCCATGATTGGTGGCGGTATTGCCGGTGGCCTTGTTGGGTTGGCAGCTGACTCTTTAGTCAAGGACGTGAATTACACCATGATTACTGATATCCAAATTAGCGAGCGAATGGGTAAAGGCGTACAGGTTAAAGAAGAACATCGCGCATCGCTTCGACAAGGAAGCTCTTCGAGTTTAAATCAAGTGTCAACAACCACAAGCGAGTACCAACGTTATCGAACACGAGTGGTTTCCAATGCCGACAAGGTGAATTTGGCATTCAAGGATGCAGAACCCGCGCTTAAGTCAGGATTAGTAAAAGCACTGGTTGGTATTTTCTAAGTAGAACCAAAAGTTTGATTAAAAATGCGCCACAAGCACGGGCGCAGGGGATTTTTTTA
Source organism: uncultured Legionella sp. (assembly GCA_903885895.1). Taxonomy (GTDB): domain Bacteria; phylum Pseudomonadota; class Gammaproteobacteria; order Legionellales; family Legionellaceae. The sequence continues at coordinate 2,182 of CAISKC010000540.1, read as the reverse complement.
CCTAAAACCGGAGAAACGCAATGAAAATGATAAAAAAATGTACGAAAGCCCTGAAGGACGGTGTGACAGTTTTACCACTGGTATTGATAACAAAATCAGCTTTTGCGACGGATTTATTAGGTCGCGCTTTAGAAGGAGATATTGCTGATTCATTGGGAAGCAGCTCGAAATTTTGGAAAGTCTTTATCTTGGTGGACATTATGTTGGCCACGGCAATGGCCGTTAAAAGCAAAAATCCGATGGTCTTTTTAGGCGTGGCTGGTGTGGCGTTTATTCCAGCGTTTCTGCTTAAAACGTTTGTGTTTTAAACAAAGGAGGTACTTATGAATGACGCAGTGTTGTATCGGTTTCTAACTGATCTGGATAAGCCAAAGCGCTATTTAAGTTTGACCTTGGATGAGTTGATGGTGGCAGTCACGTGCTTTGGATTATTAGCACTGTGTAACCAGAAAATGATCGTTGCCATTCTTGGGCTTGGCTTAGTTGCAGCACTGCGGCAATTAAAAAAGGGCGGCAGCCCTCGTGTCCTTCTAGTGTTGGCGTATTGGCATTTGCCTAATGTCATCACAAAGTTTTTTTTACCTAAATTACCCGCTTCACACCTTCGAGTGTGGGTCGCATAGAGGTGTTTTATGGACTTTAGTGTTTATCAAAATCGATTAAGCCAGTTATCTGCACGATTTAACCTGATGGTAGCGCTGGTGTTTGGTCTTCTTGCCGCGAACTTTTTGCTGGTGGCGTTGGTTTGGTACACAAGCCTGCATCAACGCACGCTTGTAACGCCTTTTGAAGGCGGCACTGGCTTTGCAAATTCAGATTCAAGTGTTGACTCAAAGTATTTGAGCATGATGAGCGAGAATTTTATTTATTCACGGCTGAATGTCACGCCAGAAACGGTGACATCAACTCACAAACGCTTGCTGATGTTTGTTGATGGCAGTCGCTATGGAGCGATGCAATCAGTCCTTGCGCATGAGGCGGCTGTTGTTCAGAAAAATAAAATATCCAGTGATTTTATCATCACCGACATGCAATTAGATCCGCGTGCATTAAAGGCTACTGTGACGGGCGTACTTAATCGCTTTGTGGGGATCCGGGATCTGAAGTCTGCACATATCAGCTATGAACTGACGTATCGCTATCGGTTTGGGCGTTTATCAATTTTAAGTTTCGTAAAAGTGAAGGAGTGGGAACATGCGTAAAATTATTATGGGTAGTGTCTTGGCCTTGTTGGCATCGAATGTCATGAGCCAAAGCTCTCTTGCCGTTCGTGATAATAGTGACGTGGCGCTCAATTTAAGTCAGTCTAACTACAACCGACTGGTCGTTAAAAACGACAAAATCGTTGAGGCTATATTTCCTGAAACCGCTATGGGCATTAAGCGCGATGAACAAGATGGTAGCGTTTATGTGATGTTAACCGCCCAATCAAGTCCGTTCACGTTATTTTTGACTACCGAATCTGGGCATCATTTTTCAGTGACCGTGACGGGTGAAGATGGGCTAGGCAAGACTGTTGAGCTTGTGGCGCCCAAAATGGCAGTGGCTTCCAACACCACAAAAGCATCCGCTGTTGCTAATCCCAAAATCACGCAAGACCCGCATCAAGACGCAATGCTCGAAATAATCAATCACATGGAGCGTCATGAGCTCATGCCTGGCATGACAATCAGTCACCCTTTTGGGCGTGCCGAACGGATGGGTGCGGGGCTTTCCTTAATCCCTAAAGAAGTCTGGGCAGGCGAAGGTGTTAAGGCCGAACGGCTTGAGGTCTACAACGGTAGCGCCAAGCCACTGAACTTATTGCCTGAATGGTTCGAGAGCGAGAACGTCACGGCCATGAAGTTGTCTCAGCCCATTTTGAAATCTCACGAAACCGCCATCCTGTATAGGGTACGTGAGGTCGCACATGGCTAATATTCAACTTAACCGCCTGATTAAATCACGCCAAATGCGCATGATGAGCTTGATCGGAGGGGGGCTGCTCATTTTGTCCTTAATCGTTGTGGGATTGTTAGCAGACGCCAAGCCCAAAAAGCACGTGGCTCTGAATCTGATGTATCGTCACAAAAATTAGAAATCTGTAGCAAAAGCTAGATGCGCAACGCAATTCATGATCTAATGATTTCGTCAAAAAACATAAGAGGAATTGTGATGCGCAAAGAAAGTTTATTACAAAATT
>CAISKC010000539.1 GCA_903885895.1 uncultured Legionella sp. | reverse complement strand
TCATCGCTAATCTCCTCGGTTTTTATTGTTGTTTCGCAACTCAATAGTACCGAATTTTAACGATGACGCTAATACTTCTTGCTCATCTTGAATTTACAGCAGTATACGGACTTAACCTGTTTTTAATCGCAGTGTCTTCAATATTCAAAGTCCGACCCGCGTTAAAATAACCTGCAGTAAAATTCAGCGTTCTTAAAAATCCCGGTGTTATTTGCGCCATAAATTGTCTGGAAATATTGTTGATTAATTCTCTGTTATCGCGTGACATGATAAATCCCAATCATTTTGCCCATATTTTGATTATAGTTCATAAAAAGAAACTTTCCATTTGGCTGCACTGAGCCATCAATAAAAATATAGTGAATAAATCTTAAATTTTTAGCATAATATGGCACCTTTCATTTATGAAATAATGATAATGAGCCTATTAACAGTTTCTAGTGGACAAGATGTACCTCATGATGTGAATGTGATTATTGAAATTCCTATGCATGCCCCTCCAGTCAAATACGAAGTAAACAAAGATTCTGGCGCATTATTTGTCGATCGGTTTTTATCGACCTCTATGGTTTATCCTATTAATTATGGCTATATCCCTCACACATTGTCAGAAGATGGGGATCCCGTTGACGTCATGATTTTAACACCTACTCCTGTTATTCATGGGTCCGTGATCCGCGCTCGGATCATTGGTATGATGCGCATGACGGATGAATCTGGCATCGATGCTAAATTACTGGCGGTTCCTGTCTCTAAGCTATGCAAAGACTATGATCATATTCAATCCTACACCGATCTCCCTCAATCTTTTCTCGCACGCATTGAACATTTCTTCATGCATTATAAAGATCTAGAAGAAGGGAAATGGGCCAAAGTGGAAGGATGGGACAATCGGGATAGCGCACATCAAGAAATCATGCAATCTATCCAACGCTATCAATTGCATGAGCAATAAACGTTATCGAGTACTAGGCATTGAGTCCTCTTGCGATGAAACAGGCATTGCGTTGTATTGCTCTGACAAAGGATTGCTAGCGGACGCTCTGTTTTCGCAAATTACAATGCACCGTCCTTATGGGGGCGTGGTGCCTGAATTGGCGTCACGCGACCATATCAAGCGTATCATTCCGCTCTTAGATACGGTGTTAAACGAGACTCATCTGACTCTGCAAGATATAGATGCCATTGCTTATACAGCAGGACCCGGCTTGGTTGGCGCATTATTAACGGGCGCATGCTTTGCCAAAGCTTTGGCGTTTGGATTAAACATTCCCTGTTTAGCAGTACATCATCTTGAAGCACACCTCTTAGCTGCCAAACTGGCGATGCCTACCCTTGAGTTCCCGTTCATTGCCTTATTGGTATCCGGTGGCCATACGCAGTTACTGGAGGCACGTGCTTTAGGTCAGTATGAACTCTTGGGAGATACACTAGACGATGCGGTTGGCGAAGCATTTGATAAAACCGCCAAAACACTGGGTCTACCTTATCCAGGAGGCGCTTATTTGGCCAAACTTGCCACAGAAGAGAACGGCACACCTTTCCCACCGTTTCCTCGTCCCATGTTAGATCGCCCAGGCCTAGATTTCAGTTTCAGCGGACTCAAAACGCATGCGTTGAATGCGTGGCTCAAAAGCCAACAAGATCATGCTGCCAAAATTGGGATTGCCCAAGCTTTTCAGGCTGCCGCCATCGATACATTGGTAAAAAAATGTGAGCGTGCAATAGAAGCTAGTCAAATCAAAAAATTGGTTGTGGCCGGCGGGGTCAGTGCCAATCAAATGTTACGCACCCAATTACAAGCCATGGTTGAAAAGCTGGGCGTAGACATTTACTTCCCCGCCATGGAATATTGCACTGATAATGGCGCAATGATCGCATACACAGGCTGTCTCCATCTCATGCAAGGAGAACAAGACCATTCATGGGCCATCGATGTCCATGCGCGTTGGCCACTGTTCAAAGACTAAGAAACAAAGTCATTCCATTGTACTATACTGAAGAATATAGTGTTTCTCTAGAGGCAATCATGGATGAGCGAGACTTTGAAAATCCCAGGATGACGCATGAAGACACTAGAAAATTGCTTTTTCAAGTCCAAGAATTTATCACAACTGAAGTCAGTTTTATTAATAAAATGACGCAACTAGAAACAGCGATACACAGTAAATCTCGAGAGGGTAAGCTCTCAACCGCAGATAAACTGCTGTGTCAGAATAGTCAGAAAAACTGTCAAAACATCACCACATCAAAAAGCATCTTTATTACCGAATTAACTTGTTTATTAGAAGATGTAACACAGTTTCTTGAAAACTCGTCTCCACGATCAGTGGCTTCTGTTGATCATGATGAAACCTTAAAAAACGCAGAATTGGCGGTACAAACATTGGTGTCCCTATACAAACAGAAATCATATCAGGACTATTGCCAGACTATCATCGATTCTGTTTTAAATTTTTCTAAATTATCTTCGGTTATGCAGGACGATAAACTAGGGATTGGTAGCTTATTAATTAATGCTACGCAACGAATTCCGCGCCATGGCTTATTTTTTGATTGAGTCCGTATACTGCTGTAAAGTTTTGTAATTGAGTGTTTGCCTATAAATCATCCATTTATCTGGTAGGCTTTCTATTCGATAATGAAAGGCTCTTGCAAGAGCCATCCACATTA
>CAISKC010000538.1 GCA_903885895.1 uncultured Legionella sp. | reverse complement strand
GTGGTGGCACCGTGATCACCTATTCCTGTTTTTTAGGGAAAAGTGATCACGATCAGGCGATAATAGGTGATCACGATCAAACGAGAATCACTGATCACGGTAGAACAAGAATGAGTGATCACGATAGGCAAGAATACCCACAGATTCAAAGATCTTGCCCCCTGTGGTGTTATTGGGATTATTAACCCATAGAAAAGATGCAAATATATTTGGCATCAGCGGTTCTTATTTAGGCTTCGGAGGGGAAGAAGATAACACCAAACGAACGGATGAAAAAACTCAAGCCATTGCAGAAGTGGCAAACCTATATCCTGGATTACAATTAATCGACCTGAATATTGGTGTGAACTGGTTCAGAGGTCATTTTTTAGGAGCTCGCGTAGATCAGTATATTGAAACTATTGAATCATTTTTACAAAATAACCAGGCAGCATTAACCAATAGGTCAGTGGAAGCAAAGCAAAAATGGGATCATGCAAATAGTACCTTAGCCGATTTGAAAACGCATCATGACAAAAACTTAATAAGCGGACGCAATAAAAATTTATTCACTGCAGCTCTGTGCCATTATTTGGTGAATCAAACAGGAGGATGTGCCATCCCCAACTGCAAAAGCGCCAAAGATCGCACTGCACAAGAACTTATCATGGCCGATGCAATAGAGTTATATTATCAACGCTATCAAAAACTACCTCAATATGAGGACATGCCATCAGATAGAAATCATTTCATTGCCATATTTGTAGAAATTTATAAAACGAGACATCATCACAAAGTAGCCAATGATAACAGTCCTGGAAGTATGGGCATCAAAGATGAGCATATGTTGGATCAGGATATTGTAGCTGCACTGAACGCAGATCCTTTGGATGCCAGACATACCGAATCGAAACATTTGGCAAAATTGAATAAATCAGAATTATCTACTTTATATAAAGCGTTTCAAGCTGTCATGAATTTTGGCATGATGCTGAAATGTCAATTAGTCGAACTATGGCAATGTATTTGTGTCGCAGCTGCGAAAGTTTATAATTTCGGATCGCAAAATTCAGCAGCAGATACAAAACCCGTCTATAACCCCATTCAAGATGAAAATGACGTTAAGGATGATCCAGATAATCCTCATATAGACGAACCACGGTCACCTTTTAATCGTACTTATTAATAATTTAAGCCTTCATCACACCCGCGACCGCACATGGTAGTGCTGCCAAACTTAAACAAGAGAGCGCTAATAAATAGGCTAGATATCCGCCTATTGGCAAAGCCGCCATGGCTGCCGTGGTAGTCGCCGCACCTAAAATTAAAATCGGCGTGGTCAAGGGTAAAACGACCAAACCCATTAACACACCTTTTTGTGGTAGAACCGTAGAAAAAGCGGCTGCTAATGCCGACAATAATATAATCGGTAAGGCACCGCACAACAAACTTGCACCAAGGGCCATAACAACATAAGCCGGCATATGGAATAACAGCGCAATCATCGGCATCAATCCGAGTAAAGGTATGATCATTAAAAACCAATGCACGAACACCTTAGCACACACCAACAGGGTCAGCGGTTGTCCCGACACGAGCCACAACTCCAAAACCCCTTCATCATAATCCACTTGAAATAAGCGCTCAGCTGCTAATAAATAGGCCAATGACAATGCGATCCAAACCAAGCCAGGCACCATGATCCGCTCTAATTGCGGATCAGCCGGTAACGTCATGGGGAAAAAGAGTAAAATCATGGCAAAAAATAAAAACGAATTGATCCATGATTTTTTTTGTCGCATTTGGATAATCCATTCGCGACGCATTTGTTGCCATAATAGGCCTAGTAACGATGTCATAATGCGTACGCCTGATGTCCAGAAGCTTGCCAAGGCAAAGCTTGATGTGAGCTATAAATCACTTGACCACCTTGTGCAATATGCTGGCGCAAACAAGACATCAACCAAGCCACTCCATCTGTATCCAAAGCGACCAAAGGCTCATCTAACAACCATAATTGCGCTGGAGACAAAAGTAAACGTAACAAAGCCACACGTCGTTTTTGTCCTGCAGAGAGCAGGTAGCAAGGACGATCTTTCACAGACCATAACGCTAAATCTTGTAAAGCTTTTTCGATATCTTGGGTAGGTAGCACAGTGTGCCAATCTAATTGACAATGCTCCCAAGCCGTCAAACCGGGGTTCATGCCATTTTTATGTCCAAGATAACGTATGGATTGTTGATAAGAGACGATATCGGACCAAATATCTTTCCCAGCATAGGTAATTTGACCCGCATCTGGCCGGAATAATCCAGCCAATAATTTTAGCAAAGTGGTTTTACCACAACCATTTGGTCCAGAGATATGCATAATCTCTGCTCTCGCCACCTGAAAAGAAATCCGATGTAATAAAGGTTGTGTCCGTGTCAACAATGCTTGCGTAGGATAAGAAAAACCAAGTTCAGATAAAGCTAAAGGCATAGTTCAGGTTCACCATGCCGCTTATAAACGCTATCTAATTCAATTAATTGAGTCAACAATGCTTCCATATTTTTTAGCGGCCAAGAGTTCGGGCCATCACTCAAAGCTTCATCAGGATTAGGGTGAGTCTCCATAAATAACCCAGAAATCCCTACCGCTACCGCTGCGCGTGCTAAAATAGGAATCATCTCACGCTGACCACCTGAAGACGCGCCTTGTCCACCAGGTAATTGCACAGAATGCGTCGCATCATAAACGACGGGGCATCCTGTGGCTCGCATGATCTGCAAAGAACGCATATCCGAAACCAAATTATTATAGCCAAAACTAGCACCGCGTTCACACACCATAATTTGCTCATTTCCATGTGCTTTGGCCTTTGCAACCACATGTTGCATGTCACCAGGCGCTAAAAATTGCCCTTTTTTAATATTAACTGGTTTATTTAAAGCACAAACTCGTTGGATAAAATTAGTTTGTCGACACAAAAAGGCTGGCGTTTGCAGCACATCTATCACAGTGGCTACTTCTGATAACGGTGTGTCTTCATGTACGTCGGTTAAGATTGGCACACCAATTTGAGCCTTCACTTTTTCCAAAATTTGTAAACCACGCTCAAATCCCGGTCCACGATAAGATTGCGCAGAAGAACGATTCGCTTTATCAAAAGAAGATTTATAAATAAAAGAAATCGACAAGCGTGCACACAATTCACGCAAATAGCCTGCTGTATCAAGAGCCAGTGCTTCCGACTCAATCACACATGGACCAGCAATCAAAAACAAAGGTGCATTTAAACCAATTTCAAATCCACAAATTTTCATAAAAACTCCAACTACTCACGCTTTCGACGTTTTAGCTTGATGATGCACACGTGCTGCCATCACGAATGATAAAAATAACGGATGCCCATCTCGAGGTGACGACGAGAATTCCGGATGAAATTGGCAAGCTAAAAACCAAGGATGATCAGGCAATTCAATCATCTCAACCAAAGCGCCATCCACAGACATACCCGACACACGCATCCCATGTTTTACAAGTTGATCCACATAACCTTGATTGATCTCATAGCGGTGACGATGGCGTTCAAAAATAGTCGTTTGTCCATAAACACATGCTGCCAGAGAATGGGGAACCAAACAGCATTGCTGAGCACCCAAACGCATCGTACCACCTTTATCTACCTGAGCATGTCGTTGTTCTGTTTGACCATCACTTGTTTGCCACTCAGTGACCAAGCCGACAACTGGATGCGGTGTATTCACATTAAATTCAGTAGAATGCGCATCTTGCAAGCCAATGACTGACCGTGCAAATTCAATCACAGCGGTTTGCATACCAAGGCAAATTCCTAAAAATGGCACTTGATGTTCGCGTGCATAACGAATCGCATTAATTTTCCCTTCTACACCACGCTCACCAAATCCCCCAGGCACCAAAATAGCATCGACCGTCGCTAATTTAGCTGAACCTTGTCGTTCAACGGTATCCGCATCAATATAAATCAAATCAACTTGCGTCTGAGAATGGATCCCTGCATGGATCAAGGCTTCATTAATCGACTTATACGCATCACTTAACTCTGTATACTTACCTACCAAACCAACTTTTACCACCATTGTTTTGATACTCTGCGCTGTGACCACATGTTCCCACTCCGACAAATCAGCCGGATCAGCTGTCATAGCCAATTTTCGTAACACAATTTCATCCAAAGATTGTTCATGCAAAATCATGGGAATTTGATAAATAGATTTTGCATCTTGTAAAGAAATCACACCTTCGCATTCAACATTGGTAAACAACGCTATTTTACTGCGATCGTGTAACGTCAATCCTTTTTCTGAACGACAAATTAATATATCCGGTTGAATCCCTATTGAGCGCAATTCTTTCACTGAATGCTGAGTGGGTTTGGTTTTGGTCTCACCTGAAGTCGCAATATAAGGCACCAATGTCAAATGAATAAACATGGTATTCGTGACACCTAATTCTATCCGCATTTGTCGAATGGCTTCCAAAAATGGCAAAGATTCGATATCACCCACCGTACCACCGATTTCCACCATTGCAACGTCATAACCTTCCGCACCCAATTTAATACTGGCTTTTATTTCGTCGGTAATATGTGGAATCACTTGCACTGTTTTGCCTAAATAATCCCCTCGTCGCTCTTTTTTAATCACATTTTCGTAAATTTTACCCGTAGTAAAATTATTTTTTTGCGTCATAGTTGAACGCACAAACCGCTCATAATGACCTAAATCCAAATCGGTTTCTGCACCATCCTGCGTCACATAGACTTCACCATGCTGCACAGGGCTCATTGTACCGGGATCAACATTGATATACGGATCTAATTTTATGAGGGTAACGCGTAAATTACGTGCTTCTAAAATAGCCGCAAGCGACGCAGCAGCAATACCTTTGCCTAAAGAAGATACTACTCCACCAGTAATAAAAATATACTTTGTCATCGCATCGCTCACTATTTTAGTTAGTCGTTACCTTCCCTCATTTCGAGAAGGCTTCAAAACCTATGTCATTTCTCTTCTGGGATACCGAGATAATGCCCTAGTTTTTGTTGTTTTGTTCTTAAATAAGCTTGATTTTCTACAGTAGGCGGCACCAAAACCGGTATACGTTCGCTCACTGTAATCCCGTAATGCTCCATGGCTGCAATTTTGAATGGGTTATTCGTGAGTAATCGAATCCGACTCATCCCTAAATGCTTCAAAATCTGGAACGCCACAGCATAATTTCTATTATCCACAGGTAAGCCTAAATGCTCATTTGCTTCCACCGTATCAAACCCTTCATCTTGTAAAGAATACGCTTTTATTTTATTTGCCAACCCAACACCACGCCCTTCTTGACGCATATAAATCAGCACACCACCTTCAGAAGCTAAGTAAGACAAAGACTGCTCTAATTGCTTACCACAATCACATTTACAAGAACCAAACACATCACCTGTGATACATTCAGAATGGATCCGCACCAGAGGTGGCGTACTATCATCACGAGTCGGTTTCGATAACGCAAAATGTTCACATTCATCTACTTCATTTTCAAATAACATCATCGTAAAATCGCCATGATGTTCTATAGGCAACCGAGACGTAGCCACCACCGTCAGCAAATTTTCATGTAAAATACGGTACTCAATCAAATCATGAATAGACACTAATAAAATATTATGCTGTTTGGAAAATGTAACCAAATCATCTCTACGACTCATTGTGCCATCTTCATTGATGACTTCACAAATCACTGCTGCAGGTGTTAAACCCGCCAAACGCATCAAATCAACACTCCCTTCCGTTTGTCCTGCTCTGGCCAATACTCCTTTCGGATTTGCACGCAACGGAAATACATGTCCAGGCGAAATAATATCCCCAGGACCGCTCTTAGGATCAATCGCCACTTGGACTGTCAAAGCACGATCTTTAGCAGAAATCCCCGTTGTGACACCCTTTGCTGCTTCAATGGATACTGTAAACGCAGTCCCATAAGGAGAGCGATTAGAAGAAGTCATCATCGGAAGTCCCAAACGTTCAACCATATCTGCTGCCATAGGCAAACAAATCAAACCTCGTCCAAATTTGGCCATAAAATTAATACTATCAGCATCGGCAAATTGCGCTGCAATCACCAAATCACCTTCATTCTCACGATGCTCATCGTCCACCAAAATCACCATTTGGCCTGCACGGAGAGCCTGTATTGCTTCTTCTATTGTACTAAACGGGCTTGTCATATCTTAACCTTACAAATTTTCTTTAAATAAGTAACGATTCAAACTGTGTAGAGAATATCACAGTCTGCAAAACCACCGGTAACCATTTCATTTCTAAGACGTGTTGACAATTCGCCATTTTAGCCAAGACAGTAGAATTTTCAACACGCCCTACCAATCAATTGTTAACATGACGTTATCATCCATGATTTGCCAAGATACTGCTTGTGCTGATGCAAATGATTCCATATTTGCATATAAAGGGAGTCCTGTTTTACCCAAAAGCTTTGGGGCAATATAAATATGAGTTCGATTCACCAAACCTGCCTGATGCAACGCAGTAAATAATTGGCTCCCAGCTTCAACCCATAGATCATGATATCCCAAGCTACCCACATGACTGATCACAGCGGCCAAATCTAGCAGCCCATCCTGAACTGGCATAGGATAATAAGCACAGCCTGCATGCTGATAAGCAAGTGGGTATGCACCATCATAATAAATCATCCCCTGTTTTGCCATTTGTAATGCATGAACCTCATGCTGTAAATTTAAATACGTATCTAAGACAGCAAGTGGTTTGGCGACCACTTTCTGACCAGGCAATCGTACAGTTAATTGGGGATTATCTTGCAAAATGGTACGCGAAGTGGTTAAAATAATATCGCTGTCCTTGCGTTTTTGATGGGTAAAATCGGCGCACACAGAGTTAGATATAGGCGTTCTTGCCCCTTGCAATCCGGCAATATGCCCATCTAAAGTTTGAGCAATTTTAACCGTCACCCATGGCTTGCGACTATGTAGCCAATAATGATAGCTTTGATAAAAACGATCGATTTCTGGCAACGGATAATGGATCACTTCAATGCCATGCTCTGCTAATATTTTGGGCGAATCATTAACAGAAACGATAGGATTTGGATCAGCATAAGCATATACGACGCGCTTGATCTTATGCGCAATAATGGCATCAACACACGGTGGGGTACGCCCCCAATGGTTACAAGGCTCCAAGGTGACATACAATGTCACATCTTCATAAGAGGGAGGTATGCGCGTCAAAAGTATTTGCTCAGCATGCGGCAACCCAGCGCCTGGATGCCAAGCTTCTGCAATGATCTGGCCATGCTGAACAGCAACGGCACCCACACTTGGATTAGGCGAACAAACCCCTCTACCAAGCTTGGCTTGCTCTAAAGCAGACAGTAAATACTCTTTGTGCATAGAAAATCACCCATGAAACGACCATGAATTATAACAAATGTAGTGATTCACTACAATTCATTAAAAAATACCAGTCCTGGACTGTGCCTATTTTTATAAAATTGGTGCCTAACGCATCTTTGCGAGCGTTAACGAAGCAAGCAAGAATGGGCCTTCAATTAAAAGCAGACCCGAATTTCATCACTATGCTCGCAAAAAAAACATGCGTTAACCTCTTATCTAATATAACGAAAACCCACATGTCAGCATGGTGTTTAAGCATATTATTGCTATTCTCCACGAGTATCCAAGCGTTCTCTGCCTATACCAATGAAGAGCTCGATCAACTCGAAAAAGAGTTTGTTCAGGAAATCAATCATTCAAATGCCATATTACGCGATCCCCTAGCGCATGATTATATCAACCATGTAGGCAAACAATTAGCAGAGTTTTCCCAACTTACTCCACCCGATTTTTTTATTGTTAAATCGAATGAAATCAATGCGTTTGCGGGGCCTGGCGGTCATATTGGCATCAATACTCAGCTCGTATTAGAATCAGGGACCGAGTCAGAACTGGCCGGCGTCATGGCGCATGAAATGGCCCACGTGCGCCAACATCATTTATATCGCATGCTTGAACATCAAAAACAAATGCGTGTTCCTATGCTAGCAACCCTTTTAGCTAGTCTGGCGCTGGGTATCATCAATCCCGCATTATCCACAGGTGCTTTGTACGGCGCATTATCTGGATTCGCGCAAGACAGTATCAATTTCGTACGTTCCAATGAACATGAGGCGGATCGTATTGGCATTGATATGTTAAAAAAAGCAGGTTTTGATCCACATGGTATGGCTGATTTTTTTAAAAAAATGCAAAAAGCTTCGCAATATCATTATACAGATAATATGCCGGCCCTATTACGCACTCACCCCTTGGATGAAGAGCGTATTGCTGAAGCCGAAAATCGTTGTCCACCCGTCACCAAAAAAATAACCACCGACCAGACCGATTATCGCTTAGCCAAAGAGCTCATTCGTAATGCAGTGAACGATGATCCCAAACGTTTATTAGAATACTACCGTTATCAATGTGTACAAAAAACATCCGACTCAGCCTGTCGTTATGGCTCAGCACTGCAATATATGTCTCTCAATCAATATGCCCAAGCTATGCCTCTACTCAAACCATTGTGGACACAGACACCCAATAATTTATATTACGCTATTGCCATGGCAAAAATTTATGAAGGACTCTCAGAGCCTCAAGCAGCAGTGGATATTTTGCAAGGCCTCTATGCTAATTTTCCGGATAACTATCCCATCACTCTTGAGTATGGCACAGCTTTATTGCAAGCTAAGCAAGCAAAAAAAGCAGCTGCGATATTATTGACTGGCAGACGAACCTATAAATACGATCTCCAAATCTGTACTCAATTAGCCCAAGCACAAGCCGCCAATCACACCTTAGGGTATGCCTATTTCACGCTAGCCGAATGTCATCTGCTCCAAGGCGAACATCGTGAAGCCATACGAAAATTAAAATTAGCCAAAACCTTCGCTCAACACGACCGCATACTCCAAATCAGAGTCGCAGCAAAAATAGAAGAAATCACAGCTTGGGATTTGTAACATAGGTTTTCTTTCCCCACTTTAGAACGTATGATGCTGTTGCATTACATCGTGTTATTGAATCTACGCGAACACAGCTGTGATAGTTCATTACGTATAGTATTATGGCCCTCAAGCGTTTAAATGATTCTGTACCCATAAAAATGAAATTAATTGCAGCATTTTCAATAGCGAAAAAATTAGGGACCAGATTATATGTCTAGTACAGCTAGAGAGTGTGAAGAAAAACTTCATATTGAAGATGTTTTTAAACGCCGTAGTCAACCTGGTGACAATACCACCTCGATGGCTAATGTATTGAATCAGCAAATGAGCCAATTGTTTCATGATCCCAGAAACTTTATTTATGAATTACTGCAAAATGCTGAGGATGCGAATGCGACCTCGATAGTCTTTACTATCGTAAACAATAGTTTAATTGTCAGTTACAATGGCGATCCTTTTACGCCACATGATATAGAAAGAATCTGTGATGTATCGCGTGATATAGATTCTCATGTAACGGCAAAACCCAATCAAGAAGATAAAATTGGCTATAAAGGGATTGGCTTTAAATCGGTTTTTGGTATTTCAAAAGAAATTTCAATTTTATCACCAGCAACCAATTATTTTTTTCGATTTTCTAAAAGTCATCGTGGAAAAGAAGCTGAGTTTCTAAGCGAAACGGATCCCAATACAAGATTTCCTTGGCAAATCATCCCTATTTGGATAGAAGAGTCTGAACGGATACTCAGTGCGCACGAAAGCGAAGTGACACTTATACTTGAGGACGTTGATCTTACTAAAATTCGACCGGAATTAATAACGCTTGTATCACAATCGGAAATATTGGTATTTTTAAATAAAATTCAAGCAATTTCTTATGTTGAGGGCAGTGCGCGGTATGCAATAAACAAACACACCATTGATTCAAAAGAACTAATTAAGATAGACCAAATAAATCCAATAAGTGTTACAGAAACATTGTGGCATACCTACCATGCAGACATCGCAATCGAGCATAGTCTTACAGCCATGATGCAAGGTTTAAATTTATCTGCCAAAATGAAATCTGCTAAATTTATGAAAATTAGTTTTGCAGTTCCGGTGGCAAAGCATGGGGATATTTACAGTTTTATACCTTTTACAGGTGGGCGTCTATTTTGCCACTTACCTACAGCAGTACAGTGTCATTTATCTTTTCTGATTAACGCTAAATTTACTTTGAATCAAGATCGAAGCATGCTGTTAAATGATGAACGCAATAATTTTTTGTTAGAAAAAATAGCTATTGAGCAATTTAAATGGTTTGCAAAATTGGCACAAAACCCATTTTACAAAAAAGATGTCTTGCAATTACTCAACAATCAAGATGTTGCAGACATTTTTCCTCAGCTAAAAAGAAAAGAGATTCAAGAGGAAGAACAAAGTTCTTTGGCGACGGATTTACTCAGTGCATATTATCGTGGTTTTAAGCAGGGATTTACAGAGGTAGCGTTTATTTTATCCAAAAATTATGACCTGTTGTGCTTAAGCGAATGCGTTATTGATACGACAGGCTTTTTTGAAGAAATTGACGAGCGATTAGTCGATGAACAGCTCATTATCCAGGAGCGATCGCGGATTGTTGCATATGATTTGAGTGACCGTCATCGATTGATTCAATTTGCAAAAGAATATGCGGAACAGAATTTGTCAGATAATATATCACGCTATATGGAAAAAGTAGTTGAAAGTTCTCATAAGATGGTCCGATCTCGCATCGTTCATTTTATCCTCCGTAGTCTACATAGCCGTAGTTTTTGGATAAAAAAAATACTACTGAATACCAACGGGGTGCTTTGTACTCCCGCAGAAAGTTTTATGCCGCCTCAGCATGGCTTGCAGGGTTGGGACCTAACTATTTTTGGCTTAGATATTATTGCCACTGAACAATATCAAGAAGATATCGGCACGTTGTTGTCTTCAGCCATTGACCCTCTGACCTTAGAAATGCTGATCTGTAAACATTTGGCTAAAATGGTTAGAGACAATCAGATCAATGAGCATAATTCCGTAGAAATCTTGCATTTTTTATATCAAGCTGCTGCTGTTGATCCAAGTATTTTACCTCTATTACGTAAAGGATCGGGAGATGTGGCTTTTTCTAGATTTAAAGTTATCACACAAGATCGCCAATTACGTGAACTTAAAAATTGCTTTTTCCCTTTAACAACCAACGATGTGAATATTTGCCCTGAGTTTCAATTAGCAGATAATTATGGCATTAGACCCGATAATCATGCTAATTGGCGCGATTTTTTAGCTTGTTTTGGGATAATGACCTCTGCCAAATTAACGGTGGAACATAGTGAATACGAGACAATTTACAAATATTTTACGTATTATCTACCCGTTTTTTGCCATCATTTTGAAAAATACGCGCAAGATATTATTGGACATACTTCTGAGGATGATATTCCTGCCAGCGCGAAAGCGGGCAAGAAAAAAGTGGGCGAATTGCTGAAAAATATTCTATTTGAAAATTTTCTGTCATTCCCATTTTTATTTCTGAATACAAATCCATCGACGTTGAACCTGTTGTATCAAGCTTTAAATGAACAACAATGGTTCATTACACAAAAACCTACAATTAGGAGAAGTGGCGGAAAATCTATAGAAATTCGTGAGCATTTTCTCAGTTATTATTTCCGACAATATATTCCTATTAGCGTATACGGAAAGCCTGAACCCCAACATTCCAAAGATTTATTTTATCTCCCTCAATTGTTAGATTGTTTTGATCCGCAAGATCTTCCCATCGATTTAGCGGAGATACCCATACCTTTGACCTCAGCAACTGCCGATTTTTTGGGGTTTAAGCGCTTTATTTCTTTACAACAAGGCTTGAGTTTACTGACTTCTCTTAATCAAAATAGAGGTCTTAGAGCGCTCGACCAAAATTATTTTTTACGTTTGCGTGCAATTTATCATTTAATTATTCAAATAGATTTGGCGAAGGAGGATGTGAGTATCATTCAGCCTTGGAAACAACAGAACACGTTACTATCACAAAAAAAGACTTTTGTATTTGTCGAAGAATTAAAAATATTTGATGAATTATCAATAAGCGCTATCCCCCAAAGAGGTCATTGGTTGCATCACGCTGGATTAGAAAGCCATGAACTCAAAAAGTTAGGCAGTATTCTTAGAATACCCTGCCACTCCGAAGACGACAATTTTACGCCTGAAATTTCTTTAGATGAGAGTAAAATTGAAAAAATCAAAAGATTAAAATCCTTTATTTTAGATTTCCTACCTTTTCTAATTTTAAAGGAGTTTCAAGAGTTTAATCAAGATACTAAAACTCTTCATAAAAGAGTATTTGATGAGCTCAAGGGGTTGGAGTTTATTTATTGCGAGGCCTTTTATTTCGAAAATGCTAAACATCAAGCAGATGTTAGGATAAAACGACCATATCTATATGTTACAGGAAGAGTTCAAACAGTCGTAGCAGCAGAATTAGGTAAAAAATTCTTTACTTCTGAGAGCACAAGACGCGAATTTAAAACAATACTTACTGCTTTTTCAACGATAGATAAAAACAATGACCTTCTTCAAAAAAAAGTGCATGCAATACCAAGTGAATTAAAAAGTAAATATAATGAAATGCTGGCTTATCATGTAGCTAACATGATGGAGGAAGTACAGCAGCAGCCAGCTGCAACAGATACTGGAAAAAAATCTGCGACTTTAATAGATTCCGATCCTGGACAGGCTAATCATGTACCGCTTCCTAATAACTCATCAAAAGAAAGCTCAACAAAGCTAGCTTCTCCAGAGGCTACTAGAAAAGAAATAAGCTCGCAAACTTTTGTGACCCCAGCGCTTACCCGGGTCGGAGTCGCATTATTTTTCGATCCAGCAAATTCCCCCGTTACTATGGAGCCGGTTCATAGTAAAAAGGAAAGCCAGCTGGCGCCTTTGGGTAATAGACCTTCTTTAACACCAGGTTCACAGAAAAAAGAAACTACTAGTTCTCATGATCCCGAAGAAGACGAGGATGAAGAAACTGTTGCAGCGACTGAAGAGAGAAATAAAAAAATTGGTGATACAGGAGAAGCGTGCGTTTTTCTTAAAATTAAACATTTACTTCGAGAACAACTGCAAGTTAATCCTCAAGAATTAGACGTCCCAATGCATATTGGCTCTGACTCTAGTGAAACAATTACAGTATCAAGTACCCGGTTTGTTAAAAATGGTATGAATATAGATTTAATTTGGTTCAATAAAAACCGAAATGAAGCAAACGTTCATGAAAGCCCTGTTGACATAATCATTGCTGTTGATGGAGAGAACCGTTATTTTATTGAGGTTAAAAGTAC
>CAISKC010000537.1 GCA_903885895.1 uncultured Legionella sp. | reverse complement strand
TCATTGCCAGGACTTTATTTGTTATGTAGTGTGACTTTGTTTACACTGAGCTCTTTCTAGGCTACGTTGTGATACGTAGCCTAAATTTAGCGTTACCATCATCGATGTTTTTTTCATTTTTATCATCCTCGTTGTTTTCTATAAGTCCTGATATACTGTTTTAATCTGAAATCATATTCCATATTGAGTTCTCGATGAGCCATAAACGCTGGATTTCTTTGATTTTGATTGGGTTGCTTGTTGGTTGTCATCGTGCTGAGCATCATTATAATGGTTACATTGAAAGCGATACTATTTATTTAGCAGAACCTTTTTCTGGTATTTTAAAACATAAATATGTTCATCGCGGGCAATATGTGAAAAAAAATCAATTATTATTTGAAATTGATCCTTATCCTGAAATGTATGAAATTCAACAAGCTCACGCCTCGTTAGAACATGGTAATCAACTTTTAATGGATTTAAAAAAGCCTCGTAGACCGCCTGAGATAGACGCCATCAAAGCGCAAATTACTGAAATTGAGGCGGATATTGCGTTAGCTAGTTTACGCTATAAGCGAAACCAGGTTCTTTTTAATAAAAAAGTGATCTCGCCTGACACATTAGATGCTTCGCGTGAACAATTGAACGTAGCCGAGGCTCGTAAAGTGCAATATGAAGCTAATTTGGCTCTCGCGCAAATGGGGGCACGTAATAACCAAATTGAAGCACAAATTGAAGCGAATAAGGCGCTGCAAGCAACGGCAGATAGAGCGCAATGGTCGCTTAAGCAAAAGAAAATTTTTGCACCATCGGATGGTTATATTTTTGATACCTTTTTTAGACAAGGGGAGTTTGTCAACGCTGCTGCACCCATCGCCGCGCTAGTAGCTCGCCAAAATATTTATATTGAATTTTTTGTGCCGTTACGCGATTTACATGATATGACGTTAGGTAAGAAAATTACCTATCACTATTTAAAAGGAACGGAGCCATTTCATGCTAAGGTCGTTTATGTTGCCACTATAGCGGAATATATGCCTCCTTTGGTCTATAGCAATGAGAATTTTGATAGATTAGTGTTTCGTGTGAAAGCAAAAATATTGGGTATGAATAGCGTATTTCCTGGAGAACCCGTGACAGTCAATGTTGAGGTTACTCATGGCTGATGATTTGATCATCGATGTATCCCGTTTACGTAAATCATTCAAAGGTCAAATTGCTGTACGTGATATTAATTTGTCGGTAAAAAAAGGGGAGGTATTTGGATTTTTAGGCCCTAATGGGAGCGGTAAAACGACAACGATTCGTATGCTGTGTGGATTACTAACTCCGGATAGTGGCTCAGGAACTTGTATGGGGTTTGATATCTTAACTGAATCTAAAAAAATCAAACAAAAAGTGGGTTATATGACCCAACACTATAGTTTTTATGGCGATTTGACGGTTGCTGAGAATTTAGAATTTTATGCGCTTGTGTATGGTTTGGATAGGCGAGCAGAGCGAGTACATAAAATTATGCAAGAACATGAATTATTTCCTTATCGTTCTTGCTTAACGTGGAAATTATCTGGAGGCTGGAAACAGCGTGTTGCGTTGGCGGCTAGTTTGCTGCATGAGCCAGAGATGTTGCTACTGGATGAGCCTACTTCTGGGGTTGATCCCATTGCACGTAGAGATTTTTGGGATAGAATTCATTCATTAAGTGAGCAAGGTATTACGACATTGATGTCCACTCATTATATGGATGAAGCCGAACGTTGTACGCGGTTGGCTTATTTGGCTTATGGAGATTTGCTGATGACTGGGACCGTTGATGATGTGATCGCTTCAACCCATCTGATAACTTGGAATGTTTCCGGCGATGTTACCACGGGTCTACTGCAGAAAGTTAAAGTATTGCCTGGTGTCACGCAAGCAGCATTGTTTGGACGTCAGATTCATGTCAGTGGCTTTGATTCTGATTTAATTGAGCAGGGATTAAAGCAGATGAAAAAAGAGTTTGCTATAAAATGTTCATTGATAAGTTCTACTTTAGAAGATGCATTTATTAGTTTGGAGCAAGAAACCACTCATCAAGCGAAGGTGCAGGATGAGTAGGCATTCGCGCGGACGCGCAGATTTTGTCGGATGGAAAGATGCTTTACGTGCAAATCATCTTTTTTGGAATGCGCTGATGCGGCTTTGGGCGATGATGAGAAAAGAGTTTGTACAAATGCGGCGCGACAATGTTACTTTAGGGATGATGATTGGGATTCCTGTCCTTCAGTTAGTCTTATTTGGTTTTGCGATTAATTTAAATCCTCGGAACTTACCGACGGCAGTGGTGGCGGATAAACATAGTCAATTTACGCGTAAAATTCTAGTCGGGATGGAAAACTCCGGATATTTTCAATTTTTATACCCATTTGTTTCCTCTGAAGAGGCTGAGCATCTACTAAAAGTTGGTAAAGTACAGTTCGTGGTAAGTTTCCCTATGCGGTTTGATAATAATTTGGTCCGCGGCCAGCATCCTAAAGTATTGTTAGAGGCGGATGCGAGTGATCCTGCTGCAACATCGCGTGCAATAGGGGTATTCTCCGACTTAGCTAACAGGGTTTTACACGAGAATTTGGTTGGTCCTTTACGGTTTATTGAGAGTAAACTGCCCCCCTATATTCCGCTGGTACATGCCAAGTATAATCCATTAGCGATCACTGCGTATAATATTGTTCCAGGATTGTTGGGTGTGGTGTTAACGATGACATTGGTTGTTATTACGGCGTCGGCGATTACGCGTGAATTTGAAAGGGGGACGATGGAAAATTTATTGGCGACGCCATTGCAGCCATTAGAGGTCATGTTAGGGAAAATCATCCCTTATATCATGATTGGATATGTACAAGTTTTCTTGATTTTACTGATGGCCAAATTTGTATTTGCAGTTCCAATGCATGGGAGTATTCTGTTGTTATTGGTGCTATGTTTACCTTATATCGCAGCCAATTTGGCGGTTGGGTTGACCTTGTCGACCTTAGCCAGTAATCAGTTGCAGGCTGTACAATCCGCTATGTTTTTCTTTTTACCCTCCATGCTATTATCTGGGTTCATGTTTCCTTTTCGTGGTATGCCTATCTGGGCGCAATATGTGGGCAATATTTTTCCTTTAGCTCATTTTTTGCGCATTGTCAGAGGTATCATGTTAAAGGGCTCTGGTTTTATGGATGTGTGGCAATCTGTTCTTCCAATTATTTTTTTCACGATAGTCATTATGACGATCGGTTATAAACGATATCGTGATACGTTGGATTAATGAAGCTTCTGGCCATTCGGAATTTCGGGATCAACCGTTATCAAGCAAATGGCCTGATTTACATCTGAAAATCCAACTAATAAGAATTGTGAAAGAAATCCAGCAATATTTTTTTCTCCCAAGTTCACACAGCCTATAATAGAGCGTCCAATCAAGGATTCCGGCGTGTAATGAATCGTGACTTGCGCGGAAGTTTGTAAGACGCCAATCTCAGGACCAAAATCTGCCCAGATTTTATAAGCAGGTTTGTGGGCGCGAGGGAAGGGTTCGGCTTTCACAATCGTACCGGAACGAAAATCAATTTTTGCAAAATCATCGTAAGTGATGCTCATCATAGTCTCTTTATTTTAAATGGTGACAACTATTTTTCCTATAGCTTTGCCTTGTTCCAAATATTGATGCGCTGCTGCAATCTCGGAGAGAGTAAATGTCTGAGGATCTATCAATGGTTTTAGCGTGCCGTTATCCACCAATTGCGCTATTTCTGATAATATTTTCCCGTAGTGTTCGCGTCGCAATCCCGTGATCAAAGGCAAAGGTTGCATGATCAGATGCAACGATAATCCTTTTAAGAAGGCTTGAGTCAGGTCATGTGGGCCAGCGGCTGCAATACAAATGACGGCACCATGTAATGTCGCGGCTGGGAAGCAATTGACTAAATTGTTACCGCCAACCGTATCAAAAACCACAGAAAAACCTTTGTCCTCTGTGTATTGTTTTACATAATCTGCAACAGATGATTCCCGATAATTGATGACATTATCTGCTCCCAGATGCTTAGCATGCTGCGCTTTGTCAGTAGATGAAACGGTTGTAGAGACTGTAGCGCCTAAGTGTTTGGCTAATTGCACTGCAATATGCCCAACGCCACCAGTACCGCCATGGATCAAGATGCTTTGCTGAGGTTGGAGTTTGGCATAGGTGATCAAAGCTTCCCAGGCCGTTATAGCGACCAAAGGGAGTGCTGCGGCCTCTTTTAGGGATAATGATTTGGGTTTATGGGCGATCAATTTGGCATCCGCTAAAACGTATTCTGCTAAGGCACCATTTAAGTCTAATAAGCCGCCTATGCAACCGTATACTTCATCACCAGGATGAAACTGGGTGACGCCCTCACCGACCTCTTCAACAACCCCCGACATATCACCGTGCAGAATCATCGGGAAATGCGGTACCAAATGAGTGTAGAATCCTTTACGCAGCTTATAATCAAGAGGGTTGACGCTAGTCGCGGCTGTTTTAATCAAAACATGACCGGGTTTGATGGTTGGTTTTGGCATTACTTTAGGTTGTAGTACGGTGTGATCGCCAAATTGTTCAATGACCATTGCTTGCATAATAGGACTCCCTGTTGTTATTGACAGAGAGTATAAAGAAAACGCCTGATTTCTGATAGACTCTTTTTTATGTAATGTTTTTTCATGAGCGGTGGTCAATGGCATTTCTTCACTACAGTCTAACCGGTAAAACTTCTAGCCCAACGTGTTTGGTTTTTATCCATGGTATGTTGGGAAATCAAAGTCATTGGGCATTGCAAAAAAGTTATTTTGAAACACAGTATCAAGTGCTCAGTTTTGACTTGCCTGGACATGGACAATCTTTGCCGAAGCCTGATCAAAAATGGGATGTGGTGAATTTGGCTCGTGATATTCAAGAGTTTTTGACTGCCTTAAACCTGCAAAAGCAAATGATAATCATTGCGCATAGTGCCGCAGTCCGGATTGCATTGGAATTGAATTATTTATTGGCAGGTGGTGTTGTCGGTTTAGTATTATTGGATTGTGGGTATCAAGCTAGCGCTTATACTGATGTGAAGCAATTATCAGCTGATATTCAACATAAAGGTTATATCGGATGGCTCACGCAGCTTTTTTCAATCAGATTCGGCTCGTATATACCCCAACGATTACGCGATTCTATATTGCAAACGGCGAGTATATTGGCACCTGAAATGGGTGAAGCTTTATATCTAGCATTAATAGTCTATGATTATTACGCAGTGGAAAAATGTTTGAGATTAACCAAAGTACCTGTATTGGTAATGCAGTCTTCTTTTTATATGGCGGGAAAGTCTCAGGCTGCGCAGAACGCAGAGGATGTGCGCAGCGAATGGTTAAATCTTATAAAATCGACCCTACCCACAGCACAAATTCAGATCCTATTGCATTGTGGTCATTGGATGATGTTAGAACAACCGCAAGTTTGTAATGAACAGATCGAGCGCTTTATCGCTCTCTGTGGAGTAGGTTAGAAAAATCAAGACGAATATGTTAAAATTATGCCCAGTTTTTGGATCGGCCACATTGGGAGTGCGTCTTGAAAAATCTTTCTGAAATGATAGAGCACACCAGTGTGCAACATGCGAATTTGATCCGGAACTATCAGCACCTTTGCAAAAAGCTTTTAAGTAAAATGTGGGCAATGTCGATTTGATATAGATGGACAGTTTTCAAGCATCTTCTGCTAGTAGGGTGAAGATGCTTGAAAGGCGGATAAGTAGATGACGTTTGGGGAGTCCTAACGCAACATCCAAACAATCGTATCGGGGCTAGGTGGGTAGGCTGAACATCTACTTTTTGTAGTGATATAATCGGCATCTATACCAGATAATGAAGTCGCTAATCCTGTTATAGAGGATGTCTTATATAAGAAACCTTTTGTTATGATTTTTTTTGAGTCGAAAGTAACGATTTTATCATTACCGCATTGGTAAGTTAACGTGACACTTATTTCTTCAGTCGCGCCAGGTAAGGGCATGCCGATTTCTGTTTCGAACGTATAGGGCGGGCTTTTTTGTGTTGCCGGAATCGTGAGAGGTAAGTCTGTAGAACGAGTATTACCCGTGTTCATAGTTTGTTGAATCAAATGACAATCGGTCCCGGTGTCATTTTGAATAATAACATCTAGTAAATAAGGACAAAGACTCCTTGGAATGGTTGCATACGCCAAGGAGGAACTGATACACAATACAAGCGCTATTTTTTTTTTCATTGTATTTTTCCCTATAGAAAATGATATCAAGCTTGCGCACTCTACAAGGTGGTAATTACGCTGTCAATATAAAAAACTTTTCTAAACAATGGCTTAGATGTTTTACAGAAAGTTGATTGCTGGTATACACAATATGCCAATCTGGGCGAATTAAAATGTATTGTAGGGATAGGTGGTGTTGGGTAATGGTAAGATTTTTACCTGAAAGTCCAGTGGGTAGCTGATAAGATATCATAGATGGATTGTTTTTTTTAAGCTAACTATGAGGCAAGAAATATCCTGTTTTGACCATAGGGATATAGAACCTGAGGGGATACCTCAGGTATAGACCGCTTCTACTAAAAATATCCGTTATTGTACCCCAATATAAATTGCTACCTCATCTGGACCAGTATAAGCTTCAAAATCGCTGTTGAATTGACGTTGATATGCTGGCTGCTTGCTAAAATAATCCCAGACTTGTTGCCAAGTTGCAATAACGGTGTTGGGCATGGGGCCGCGGTTTTTGAAAACCAGATAATTGCCGCTGGGAATAATGCTCATGCTGAAATCAGGATGGTGGTCCGCATCGGTGATCCCTGCGGTGACGGTATATAAACCATTGGCATCTGATTCATAATTCGAATAGACGCCATAGATGCGTGTGTGATGAGCTAAATCACTCGCATAAAATTTCTGCCAAAGTTCGGATAATTTCGCAGTGTTTGCGTTGAATTCATCACTGTTTTTGGTTCTGACTTGTAAACCATAGACGTTAAAACTAGTTATGGTTTCTAGATTAGGTTGTGCAGGATTCATGGGATTCCTCAGTGTAAGTTAGGAGGCTTCATTGTAATCAGTGATGCTGACAGTTTCTGTCAGTACTGTGCTCATGGATCTGTATTCATGCTCTTGTGTGCTCATTTAATTGATGATAAAATGCTCAACTATGAAAAAATATATCTTATGTATGCTACTGACTGTCTCGTCGTGGGCCTATGCCGATGATGGTCGTGAAGCATGTTTAGAATTTAAGATTGTCGTGCAAAATAATACCCAAGACATTTGTTATCTAATCAATCAGACTCTCGAGTCAGGTTATTTGAAGCCGCATATCCCTGTTGTTTATAAAATCATGCCTAGTCAAGCAAGTTCCATGATTTTTCAGCAATATATGACAGCGGGTCCTCAAGTGATGTTAACGTATCAATGTGGTAATGGGGAAGTCACTTTTGAGTCACAAAAAAGTTTATGTGCGACGGGCGGTGTTATAGATGGCACGCTCATCTCTGCAGCGGGTATGGACGCAAGTTTTGCATCGGAACCAGGTAATTTTTGGCGACAGCAAAGAGGCGTGATTCATTGGACTTTATCAAAGTAAATGATCTAAGGGTAACGACGTCTTATCAACAATCCGCTGTAAAACAAAACTGGATTGCACTTGGTGGACCCCATCAATGATCGTCAGTTTTTTTAACAAAAACGTTTGATAAGCCTCTAAATTCGCGACGCTGACTTTCAACAGGTAGTCGCCGGATTGTCCCGCAATCAGATAACAGTGAATGACTTCAGGAAATGAAGCGATAATTTTTTCGAAATCCTGCATGGTTTTGGCATCATGATTACTGAGCGCGACGGATACCATAATGGTTAATGCAAGTCCAATTTTTTGTGGGTCGAGTAAGGCCACATATTGACGAATATACCCCTCTTCTTCAAGTTGTTTCACGCGGCGCAAACAGGGCGACGGAGAAAGCGCGACTTGTTCTGCTAAGTCTTGATTACTGATGCGACCATCGGTTTGCAATAAGTCTAAAATTCTCTTATCAATGCGATCCATTTTTTGGCCTCTTGAAATAAAGTATTAAATAAAGCCATTCATTTGACATTTTATGTCTTATGTAATGCTCAATCAAGCAATAATAGTAACCAATATGACAGGACCACGAAACACCGCTTTCAAGCAACGCTACGTTTAAAAAGAAATTGAGACGGTGACAGTATCATCTAGGGACAAACCTAGGCTTTTTAAAATGAAGGGATTTATCAGTTCTCATCGATGTTTTTTGTAAGATTTAAAAGGTAAAATAGGATTAGTTGTATGATTTTTATAGGGATTGAATCATGAAGCGTTGTCCTTGGGTGGGTGAAAACAAACCCTATTACGAACATTATCACGATACAGAATGGGGCATTCCCGTGCATGATGATCGTAAGCATTTTGAGATGCTCATTCTTGAAGGGGCGCAGGCTGGATTGAGTTGGGAGACAATTTTGAAACGTCGCGAAGGTTATCGTGATGCATTCAAGCAATTTCATCCAGATGCTGTGGCAAACATGAGTGATGATGAACTGGCGGTTTTATTGCAAAATCCTGGTGTGATCCGCAATCGCTTAAAAATATTTTCTGCACGCCAAAATGCGCGTGTCTTTATTAAAATTCAAGCAGAGTTTGGAACATTTGATGCCTATGTTTGGCGTTTTGTAGGTGGCAAACCGAAAATAATGCATCCCCAGACTATGCAGGAAGTGCCTGTTAATACCGCAGATTCGGATGCGTTATCAAAAGATTTGAAAAAACGAGGGATGACATTTGTTGGTTCAACGATTATGTATGCTTATATGCAAGCAGTTGGCTTGGTGAATGATCATATTGCAGAATGTTTTCGTTATGGTATGGATGAGTGATATGGCAACGCTAGACGTTTAGGTATGTCTTATTGCGCTCTTGAGTCTATACTCAATTACATTCAATATTAAAAAGAAGAGATGATGAAAGCGCTTGTATATAAAGGGGTAGGTCTCAAGGCAATCGAAGAGCGTCCAAAACCAGAAATAAAAGATCAAACTGACGCTATTATCAAAATGTACAAAACAACCATTTGCGGCACAGACTTACATATTCTGAAAGGAGATGTGAGTACTTGCTCCATAGGACGTATCCTTGGCCACGAAGGTATTGGTATTGTTGAGCAAGTTGGAAGCAATGTTCAGGCCTTTGCACCAGGCGATCAAGTATTGATTTCATGTATATCATCTTGTAGTCAATGCGACTATTGTCGGCGTGGTATGTACTCGCATTGTACGGATGGTGGCTGGGTGTTAGGCAACACGATTGATGGTACGCAAGCTGAATTTGTACGCATACCGCATGCTGATACCAGTCTGTATAAAATCCCCAATATCTCGGATGACGCTATGGTGATGCTAAGTGACATCCTTCCTACAGGTTTTGAATGCGGTGTATTAAATGGAAAAATTCAGCCAGGTTCGACCGTTGCGGTGGTAGGTGGGTATTCTTGCCTATCGTGATCACTCATTCTTGTTCTACCGTGATCAGTGATTCTCGTTTGATCGTGATCACCTATTATCGCCTGATCGTGATCACTTTTCCCTAAAAAACAGGAATAGGTGATCACGGTGCCACCAC